>NZ_SMKO01000400.1 GCF_004348685.1 Nonomuraea deserti
CCCCACCTCCCCACCGCACCCACCCACCGCGCCTGGTCCTCACGGCGCGCCAGGTTCTCACGGCGCGCCGGGCCGAGTCGTGGTCGATCCCGCACGGGTGCTGGGCGCCTGGCTCGGGCGGGCGGCCGGGTGCGTCCTGGGGAAACCCGTCGAGAAGATCCCGCGCGAGGGCATCAGGGAGATCGCCGAGGCCACCGGCAACTGGCCCATCAGGGGCTGGTTCACCGCGAAGGGCCTGCCCGACGACGTCGCGCGCCGCTGGCCGTGGAACCGCCGCAGCGCGGTCAACTCCCTGGCCGAGAACATCGACGGCATCCCCGAGGACGACGACCTCAACTACCCGCTGCTGGCCCTGACCGTCCTGGAACGCCACGGCCGCGGCTTCACCACCGGCGACGTGGCCAGGCTGTGGCTGGACGAGCTGCCCGCGGGCCGTACGTTCACCGCCGAGCGGGTCGCGTACCGTAACCTGCTGGACGGCGTCGAGCCGCCGCGCACGGCGACCCACCGCAACCCGTTCCGCGAGTGGATCGGAGCGCTGATCAGGGCGGACGTGTACGGCTGGGTCAACCCGGGCGATCCGGCCACGGCCGCCGAGTACGCCTGGCGCGACGCCCGGCTCACGCACACCGCGAACGGGATCTACGGGGCGATGTTCGTGGCCGCGATGTGCGCCGCCTCGCTGGTGGCCACGTCGGCGGAGGAGGTGGTGCGGGCGGGCCTGTCCGTGGTGCCCGAGGGGTCGAGGCTGCACGAGGCCGTACGCCTGGCCGTCGCGGACGCCGCCCGCGAGGACGACTTCGAGCGGGTCGTCGACCGCCTCCACGAGCGCCACGGCGCCCTGCACTGGGTGCACACGGTCAACAACGCCGCCCTCGTCGCGGCCACGCTGATCCACGGCCGGGGCGACTTCACCGCCACGATCGCCGGGGCGGTCGCCGGCGGCTGGGACACCGACTCGGCCGGGGCCACGGCCGGGTCCCTCGTTGGAGCGCTGAACGGCGGCGTGCCCGGCCGCTGGCGCATGCGCGACCGCCTGGCCAGCAGCCTCACCGGGTTCGACGGGGTGGGCCTGGAGGAGCTGGCGGCCCGTACACAGGAGATGATGACCACATGATCTCGGTTTTCGGCAGCGCCAACATGGATCTCGTCGCGTACGTCTCAGCAGCCCCCAAACGCGGCGAGACGGTCACCGGGCACCGCTTCCGCACCATCCCCGGCGGCAAGGGCGCCAACCAGGCGATCGCCGCGGCCCGCGCGGGGGCGCAGGTGGCGTTCCTCGGGGCGGTCGGCGACGACGGTTTCGGCGCGGAGATGCGGGCCACGCTGGCGGAGGCCGGCGTCGACGTACGCGGCCTGCGCCAGGTGCCGGGGCCCAGCGGCATCGCGCACATCGTGGTCGACGACGACGGCGGCAACTCGATCGTCGTCGTGCCGGGGGCGAACGGCACGGTCACCGGCCCGTCCTCCGACGACCTGGCCGTGATCGCGGCTTCCCAGGCGCTGCTGCTCCAGCTGGAGCTGCCC
>NZ_SMKO01000401.1 GCF_004348685.1 Nonomuraea deserti
GGGTGGCTGCGGTGGCGGGAGCCGATGACTTCGGACGTTGCCCGCCGGACGAACCCGGCTGGACGTCGAGCAGGATCACGCCCGCGCACCCGATGGCGGCCACCACGGCGACAGCGGGGGCGGCACGTCGCACCAGGCTCTTCCGCGCCCGGACGGGCTCCGAGGGCCAGTCCGCGATGCCTCCCCCGCGGGCGGCGGTATCTCCGTGGCGGCCCGCATCTCCGTGGTGAGCGGCATCTCCGTGGCGGCCCGCATCTCCGTGGTGAGCGGCATCTCCATGGCGGCCCGCATCTCCATGGTGAGCGGCATCGACCGCCGGGAAGGCCCAGACGCGCTTCAGCCGGGACGTGACATCCGTCGCGGGGTCCCACGTCATGCGCCCCTTCTCGCCGTGGTGGCCGCGCCACGCGTCGGCGACCACCGCGAGTACGTCGTCCATGGCCGGACGCGCCTCGGGCGCCTTCGCCAGGGCCCTGTCGACCGTCGGGCGGATTCCCTCCGGCACCCTGGCGGTGTCGACCGTCGCGGTCATGACCCGGTGGGCCAGAACCTCGGGGCGGCGGCCGGCTCCGTACGGCTGCTCCCCCATCGCGGCGTACACGACGACGAGCGCCCAGCCGTAGACGTCGGCGGCCGGTCCGGCCGGGGCGCCGGCGTAGTCCTCAGGGCTCACCCATCCCGGGGAGCCGATCACGTGGCCGCTCGCCGTGAGGGACGTGCCGTCGAGCGAGCGGGCGATGCCGAAGTCGACCAGGCGCGGGCCCTGCGGGAGGATCATCACGTTGGAGGGCTTGAGATCCCGGTGCACCACGCCCGCCGCGTGGACGGCGACCAGCGCCTCCGCGAGCCCGGCGGCCAGCCCGTAGAGCCCGTCGCCGCTGAGCGGCCCTTCGACGCGTACGTGCTCGTCCAGCGTGCGCCCGGCGATGTACTCCGTCGCCAGCCACGGCTGCCGGGCTTCGGCGTCGGCCGCGAGCATCCGTACGCAGCAGGTGCCCTGGACCCGGCGGAGCATCTCCACCTCGCGCCGGAACCGTATTCTGAACTCCTGGTTCGTGGCATGCATGTCATGGATCAGCTTGACCGCGGCCCGCCGGCCCGCGGAGTCGACGCCCGCGTAGACGATCCCCATGCCGCCGGCCCCGAGCCGTCCGACGATCCGGTACGGTCCCACCTCCGCCGGATCCCCCTGCCGGGGGGCGGAGGCGTTCCAGCCCGCAGGCGGATCGACGGTTTCTTGGGGGCGAGGGGGGATCCGCAAGGTTGTCCCGCTTCGACTCGTTGGCTTGATCGCGTGGAGAGTATTTCAGAGCGAAGGATCGACACGGAGCGACTTGCGCATATCCCCGATGTCCCCCGAAGGGCTTATGCGCAGGCCTGCTCGGTGACGCGCTGGATGGCCTTGACGGCGGCATCGGGCTGGTCCTCGTAGATGTAGTGCCCGCTCCTGGCGGCGGTGCTCAGTTTGCCGGCGCTGGAGATGGCGAGCCACTTGCGCTGGCCCGCGGCC
>NZ_SMKO01000402.1 GCF_004348685.1 Nonomuraea deserti
CCCCCTCCCCGAGGCGAACCGGCCGTCCCCCGAGCGCGCCGCCGACCTGTTCGCCCGTGGCGACACCATGATCCCCTGTCCGCGGTCCTCGGTTCTGTTCGCCTACTTCGCCCAGTGGTTCACCGACGGCTTCCTGCGTGGCGACATCAACGTCCCGCGCGATCCCCGTAAGAACACCTCCAACCACCACATCGACCTGAACCAGCTCTACGGCCTGGACGAGACGGCCACGGCGGCGCTGCGCACGTTCGACGGGGGTCTGCTCAAGAGCCAGACCATCAACGGCGGGGAGTTCCCTCCCCACCTGTGCGAGAACGGCAAGATCAAGCCGGAGTTCACCCCGCTGAGCGTGATCCGCTTCGACGAGCTCACCGACGCGCAGCGCGACACCCTGTTCGCGACGGGGAGCGACCGGGGCAACATCCAGATCGGGTTCACCATGCTCACGGTGCTGTTCCTGCGCGAGCACAACAGGGTGGCGCGGCTGCTCGCCGGACGCCATCCGCGCTGGGACGACGAGCGCCTGTTCCAGACGGCGCGCAACATCCTCATCGTGCTGCTGATCAAGCTGGTGGTCGAGGAGTACATCAACCACATCACCCCCTACCACTTCCGTTTCACCCTCGATCCGCGGCTGACGGCGATGCTGGCCCACGCGCCCTGGCACCGCGAGAACTGGGCCTCGGTGGAGTTCAACCTCGTCTACCGCTGGCACAGCCTGATCCCGTCCCGGCTGTCGGTGGGCGGTCGCGACCTGCCGATGGCGCAGACCCTGGCCGGCGGCGCGCTGATCCCCGAGCCCGGCCTCGGCCGGCTCTTCGAGGACGCCTCCCGCCAGCGCGCCGGGCGCATCGGCCTGTTCAACACCGACCCGCTCCTGAGGCAGGTCGACGTGGCCAGCATCGCCGACTCGCGGGTGCTCGGCCTGGCGCCGTACAACAGTTACCGGCAGCACTGCCGCTTCCCGCGGGTGCGCCGGTTCGAGCAGGTCTCCGGCGACGCGCGGGTCAGCGGCGCGCTGCGCGACCTCTACCGCGGCGTCGACGACCTCGACCTGTACGTCGGCCTGTTCGCCGAGGAGCCCGGCTCGCCCGACGCCATCCTGCCGCCGCTGCTCACGAAGATCATCGCCATCGACGCGTTCTCCCAGGCGCTGACCAATCCCCTGCTGGCCCCGAGGGTGTTCAACGCCTCGACCTTCTCCCCAGAGGGCCTGCGGATCATCGCGACCACGAGAACGGTGTCGGACGTGCTGCACCGCAACGTCCCCGAGGACCCGCGCCCCCGTTTCGTCAGCATGACCCGGCGGCCGACCCGGTGACCGGCCCGAAGAACGGCCCGGAGAACGGCCCGGTGACCGGCCCGGAGAACGGCCCGGAAAACGGCCCGTGCGGCAAGACGGCGAACGCGCCGGAGGACAGAGCGGGCGGCGGGACGGCGGACGCACCGGAAGGCGGAGCGGGCGGCGGGACGGCGGACGCTTGGGTGGG
>NZ_SMKO01000403.1 GCF_004348685.1 Nonomuraea deserti
GTCCTGGACAACTGCGAGCACCTTCTGGACGAGTGCGCCGTGCTGGCCGCGACGCTGGTGAGCTCCGCGCCCGAGCTGCGGATCCTGGCCACCAGCAGGGAGGCGCTGGGGATCGCCGGCGAGCGCGTGCTGGCCGTGCCGACGTTGTCGCTGCCGGATCCCGACGATCCGCAGCAGTCGGCCGAGACCCCGGGGGAGGCGGTGCAGCTGTTCACCGAGCGAGCCGCGGCCGTGCTGCCGGGGTTCGCGGTCGCCGAGAGCAGCCGGGATACCGTGGAGCGGATCTGCCGCCAGCTGGACGGCCTGCCCCTCGCCATCGAGCTGGCGGCCGTGCGGCTGAGGATGTTGTCGCCGGAACAGCTGCTGGCCCGGCTGGAGAACCGCTTCCACCTGCTCACCACCGGGCCGCGGGCAGGTCCGCCCCGGCAGCGGACGTTGCGTGCGCTGGTCGACTGGAGTTATGCCCTGTGCACGGAGCCGGAGCGGTTGCTGTGGGCGCGCGTGTCGGTGTTCGCCGGCGGACTGGACCTGGAAGCGGCCGAGGAGGTCTGCTCGGGGGAGGGCGTCGCGCGCGAGGACGTCCTCGATCTGGTGACCTCGCTGGTGAACAAGTCGGTGCTGGTCCGGGAGGAGATCCAGGCGACGGTGCGTTACCGGATGCTGGAGACGATCCGGCAGTACGGCCGCGAACAGCTCCTCGCCTCCGGGGAGGAGCCGGCGATGCGGCGCAGGCACCGCGACTACTACCGCGACCTGGTGGCACGGGCGTGCGCCAAGATGTTCGGCCCGGATCAGGTCGAATGGTTCGACAGGCAGCGGATCGAGCACGCCAACCTGCGCCAGGCCCTGGAATACTGCTTCGCCGTGCCGGGCGAGATCGAAACCGGCCTGGGCATGGCCGCCGACCTCTTCCATCACTGGATGACCGGCGACTACCTGGGTGAGGGACGCGCCCGCCTGGACCAGGGACTGGCCGTCGTCACCGAGGCGAGCGAGATGCGCGGCCGGGCTCTGTGGGTCAACGCCTGGCTGGCCATCATTCAGGCCGACGTCGTCACCGCGGAGGCGGCGGTACGCCAGGCCCGGGAGCTGGGCGAGCAGCTGGGGCTGCAGCCGGTGGTGGCCTACGCGGCGCTTGACTCCGCGATGATCGCCATGTGCTGCGGAGACACCGAAGCCGCGGTCACGCATTACGAGGAGGCGGTCGCCCGTCACCGCGCCACCGGCGACCCGATGGGCCTGACCATGACGCTGTTCCGGCTCTGCCACGCCCTCGCCCTGCTGGGCGACACCTCCCGCGCCGTGGCCGCCGGTGAGGAGTGCCTGGCCGTGTGCGAGGCGCACGGCGACAGGTGGGTCAGGGCCTACGGCAAGACGGTGCTCGGCGTCGCGCTCTGGTTGCAGGGCGACGCTCAGCGCGCGGCCGCGCTGGAGCGGGAGAGCCTGCGCTTCCAGCACTCCATCGACGACCTGC
>NZ_SMKO01000404.1 GCF_004348685.1 Nonomuraea deserti
GGTTGCGTCCACGGGAGTGGTGTACGAGTTTGGCCTGGTCGCAGGCGTGGCGTCGTGAAATGAAGACGGCCATCGAGTGATCCTTCGAGTAGCTAGATCGAGATCGAAGGAGAACCAGTCGATGGCCGCAGACACCAGTGTGACGCCCGCGCAGTGGCTCGCGAAGCAGATCGAGACCGACGACCCGGATCTGTTGCGATCCATGGTGAAGACCATGGCCGAAGCGTTGATGTCGGCCGAGGCCGACAACCTGTGCGGGGCTGCCTACGGCCAGCGCAGCAACGAGCGGACCAACTCCCGCAACGGCTATCGCAGCCGCGAGTGGGACACCCGGGCCGGCACCATCGAGCTGGCCATCCCGAAGCTGCGCTCCGGCTCCTACTACCCTGACTGGCTGCTGGAGCGGCGCCGCCGGGCCGAGCAGGCGCTGATCAGCGTGGTAGCCACCAGCTATCTGCTCGGTGTCTCTACCCGGCGCGTGGACAAGCTGGTCGAGCAACTCGGCATCAAGCACATCTCCAAGAGCCAGGTCTCGGCTATGGCCAAGGTGCTGGATGAGCAGGTCGAAGCGTTCCGCACCCGCGCGCTCGATGCCGGCCCCTACACCTTCGTCTGGCTGGACGCACTGACCCAAAAAGTGCGCGAGGGCGGCCGCACGATCAACGTGCACGCGCTGGTGGCCACCGGCGTCAACGCCAACGGCCAGCGCGAGGTCCTCGGCCTGGACGTCACCTCGGCCGAAGACGGCGCCGGTTGGCTGGCGTTCCTGCGCGGCCTCGTCGCGCGCGGCCTGTCCGGCGTCCAGCTGGTCACCTCCGACGCCCACCGCGGCTTGGTCGAGGCGATCGGCGCCGCCCTGCCCGGCGCCGCCTGGCAGCGGTGCCGCACCCACTACCTGCGCAATCTGCTGACCTGCGTACCCAAGTCGGCGCAGCCGTGGGTGGCCACGCTGGTGCGCACCATCTTCGACCAGCCTGCCGCCGAGCAGGTCCGCGCCCAGCACACCTGGGTCATCGACGCCCTGGAGGCCAAGTACCCGGCCGCCTGCGAGCATCTGGACGCCGCTCGCGAGGACCTGCTCGCCTTCGCCGCCTTCCCGCGCGAGACCTGGCGGCAGATCTGGTCGAACAACCCACAGGAGCGGCTGAACAAGGAGATCCGCCGCCGCACCGACGTGGTCGGCATCTTCCCCGACCGGCCCTCGATCATCCGCCTCGTCGGCGCGGTGCTGGCCGAGCAGACCGACGAATGGACCGAAGCCCGCCGCTACATGGGCTTGGACGTGCTGGCCAAGGCCCGCGTCCGGCTTATCACTGGCGACGCGCCGACCCAGAATCCGCTCCCGCAGACACTTACCGCTTAACCTGCAGAAACGGGATCACTCGAAGATCGATTCATACACCACGTCCGTGGACGTGACC
>NZ_SMKO01000405.1 GCF_004348685.1 Nonomuraea deserti
GCCGCCGGCGCTTCCTCCCCCGCCGCCGTCTCCCGTGCCTCCACGCCTGCCACCGCTTCGAGTACGAGCACGCCCGGCGCCGGAGGCGGAGCGGCGTCGGCGCGGGGGCAGGACGGACCGCCGCTCGTGCTGCCGCTGTCGGCCCGCACCCCTGCCCAGCTGGCCACGGCGGCGCGGCGGCTGGCGGAGGCGCTGCGCGCGCCCGGCGCGCCTTCGCCGGCCGACGTCGCCCACACCCTGGCCACGGGCCGTGCCGCCCTGGACGCCCGCGCCTACGTGGTCGCCACGACCCGCGACGAGGCCGCCGCCGCGCTGGAGGCGCTCGCCACGCGCGGGAAGGTGGACGGCGGCGAGGGCTCGGTGCTGGGTGACGCGTGGCTGCGGGGCGAGGACGTCGCCTGGCCGCAGGCAGGCGGCCGCCGGGTCCGCCTGCCCACGTACCCGTTCGCGGGCGAACACCACGGCGCGCTCACCGTCGGCGCCCCGCCGCCCCCCGAACCCGAACAACCGCGGGACACACCGGCCGCGGTGACCGAGCTGTTCCTGACCACCCTGGACCTGCAAGGCAGGGAGGACCTGACCAGGACGTACTTCGCCGTCGGCGGCGACTCCCTGACCGCCGTCTTCCTGGTCGGCGAGCTGCGCGACCGCTTCGGCCTGGAGGCGCCCATCGAGCTGTTCCTGGAGGAGCTGCCGCTGGAGGAGCTCATCTCCCGCGTCCTGAGCGACCCGGACGACGACCCGCTCGGCGACCTCCTTGACGAGCTCGGACCATGAGACCCAGCCCCGACCCGGCCGGGATCGACGCGCTCGACCTGCTCGATCCCGCGCTCCACGCCACCCACGACCTCACCCCCGTGTGGCGCTGGTTGCGCGCCAACGACCCGGTGCGCAGGCACGAGCGGTTCTGGAGCGTGACCCGCCACGCCGACGTGCTGCGCGTCGTGCGCGACCCGGACACGTTCAGCTCGCTCCAGGGCAACATGCTGCGCACCCTCCTGCGCGGGCACGATCCCGGCGCGGGCAAGATGCTGGTCGTCACGGACGGGCCCGGGCACGCCCGCCTGCGCCGCCTGCTGACGCCCGGCTTCGGCCCGCGCGCGCTCGGCCCGGTCACGCGGTCGATCGCGGAGGCCACCCGCGACCTGCTCGGCGCGCTCGTGCGGCGCGGCGGCGGCGACTTCGTGGCGGAGGTGGCCGCCCAGGTGCCGCTGCGGGCCATCTGCGAGCTGCTCGGCGTCCCCGAGGAGGACCGGCAGCGCGTGCTGGAGCTGACCGGCGAGGCCATGCTGGGCGAGGCCCCATCCGGAGGACAAGCCGGGAGCCAGGGCGGGGGCCAGGACGGGAGCCAGGACGGGAGCCACGACGGGAGCCACGACGGGAGCCACGACGGGGGCCAGGGCGGGGGCC
>NZ_SMKO01000406.1 GCF_004348685.1 Nonomuraea deserti
TACTCCAGTGACACATCGCGATCATGGTTGGGATCTGCGCTGGTAGTGGCAGTGTCGGGCGGTTGCCTGATGGCGGCGGCGCCAGTCTGACCAGCGCAGAATGTCCGTGATCGTGTGGGTCGTGGTCAAGGTGAGCGCGGCCAGCAGCCGCCGGATCTCGGGGAGTGTCAGCTGGATACGGTCGTGGGTGTCGGACGGCTGGGCGGCGGCGATGGCGGCCAGCAGGGCCAGGGCGAGCATGGCCAGGGTGACGTGCCGGTGCCAGGCCGTCCAGCCGCGCACCTGGTAGTGGTCGAGGCCGGTCTGCCCTTTGGCGGCTTGGAAGGACTCCTCGACCGCCCAGCGGACACCGGCGATCTTGACCAGCGCCATCAAGGGCTGCCGGTCGGGGGCGTAACAGCGGTAGAAGGCCAGCTCGCCGGTGGTCAGGTTGCGGCGGATCAGAAGCCATCGGAACCCGTCGGGCTGGTCCTCGTCGATGCGGGCCCAGGCCCAGGCATACCAGCGCGGGCCCTTGGCTCCCTGCCCGGCGCGGTAGCGGTGCCAGTGCCGGTCGGCCACCCGTGCGGTGACCTCGGCGGCGCTGACCTGCACCCCGTCCAAGCGGATGCGCCGGTTGCCCGCGATCGCTAGGACGTACCCCATCCGGCGCTCTTCCAGGGTGGCGCGCAGGCGCGGGTCTTGACCGTAGACCTCATCGCCGGTCATCCAGCGGGCGGGCACCCCGGCCTCCAGGGCGGCCAGCACCATGGTGGTGGCCAGCGCGGGCTTGGTCGCGAAGCCGACCTCGTCCGGGATGCCGGCTCGCCGGCAGCGGCCGGGGTCGGCCAACCAGGTGTGTTCGGGCAGGTAGAGCCGCCGGTCCAGCAGCGCTCGCCCGGCCGGGGTGGCGTAGGCCAGGAACACGCCGATCTGGCAGTTTTCGATCCGGCCCGCGGTGCCGCTGTATTGCCGCTGCACCCCGGCCGAGGCGGTGCCTTTCTTGACGAAGCCGGTCTCATCGGCGATCAGTACGCCGCCGGGGCCGAGCCGGTCGACGACGAAGGCTCGCACGTCATCGCGCACCTTGTCGGCGTCCCAGCGGGCGGTGCGCAGCAGCCGCTGCAGTTTCTGGGGGCCGGCCAGTCCGGCGTGTTCGGCCAGGTTCCAGCAGTTCTTGCGGTCGAGGTCGGCCAGCAGTCCACGCACGTACGTACTTGCCGCGCGACGTGGTTCGATGCGGCTGAACCGGCCGGCGATCCGGGTCATCAGCTCGTTGAAGATGACCATCCAGCCATCAGGGTCTACGCTGTGGCTCGCGGCCACCGCACGATCTTTGGTTGTCTTCACAAACTCCGAATGATCACGCGGTGGCCGTCGCCATGTGACCCGAACGCTGCAAGATCGCCAAGTGTCACTGGAGTACTA
>NZ_SMKO01000407.1 GCF_004348685.1 Nonomuraea deserti
TTGACTTCCTCCCCACGCCTAAAGGCGGGGGATTCCAACCTTCACAGGTTGGGTTTCCTGC
The DNA here is from genome assembly GCF_004348685.1 of Nonomuraea deserti. Taxonomy (GTDB): domain Bacteria; phylum Actinomycetota; class Actinomycetes; order Streptosporangiales; family Streptosporangiaceae; genus Nonomuraea; species Nonomuraea deserti. The sequence continues at coordinate 62 of NZ_SMKO01000407.1, forward strand.
TTCGTGGGCGACTGCACCCGGGCGGACCCGGAGTGTCTGACATCACCTCCACAGGCAGACACGGCAAGACCTGCCGCCAGGATGTTCTTCGCGGCGTTGACGTCCCTGTCATGCAGGGTGCCGCAGCCCGGACAGGTCCACGTCCGGGTGGAGAGCGAGAGCGTTGCGAGCAGGTGTCCGCAGTCGGAGCATGTCTTCGAGCTGGGGAACCAGCGGTCCACGACGATCAGGTGGCGTCCGTACTTGGCCGTCTTGTATTCGAGCATGCGGCGGAAGGTGCCCCAGCCGCAGTCGGAGATGGCCTTGGCCAGGCTCCGGTTGCGGATCATGTTCTTCACGGCCAGGTCTTCGATCACGATCACGTCGTGGTCGCGGACCAGCCGCGTCGAGGTGCGGTGCAGGAAGTCCGCCCGGGACGCGCGGACCTTGCGGTGGGCGCGGGCGACCTTGGCTTTCGCCTTGGCCCGGTTGTTCGAGCCGCGCTGTTTACGGGCCATCCGGCGTTGGTAGCGGGCCAGGTTGCGTTCTCGTTCGGCCAGGCTGCGAGGGTTGGCGATCTTCTCACCGCCGGAGGTGACCACGAAGTCCTTGACCCCCAGGTCCACGCCGAGCACGCCGCCGGCAGGGGCGGCCTGATCCGGGTTGTCGGCCTCGGCGGCGAAGCTGACGTACCAGCGTCCGCACGGGTCGCGGGAGACGGTCACCGTGGACGGGTTGATCGTGGCCGGGTCGATGTCCGGCCACGACCACACGAACGCCAGTCGCGTGTTCATCTTGGCCAGGAACAGTTGCCCGTCGCGGTAGCGGAACCCGGAGCGGGTGTATTCGGCGCCCTGGCGGCCGGTGCGGGACTTGTAGCGCGGATATCGGGCGCGTCCGGCGAAGAAGTTGGCGAACGCCTTCTGCTGAGTGCGCAGCACCTGCTGAAGCGGGACCGAGGACACCTCGTTCAGCCAGGCGAACTCCCCGGTCCGCTTGAGCTGGGTGAGGAAGGCATTGGCCTGCGGCACGTTCGTGAATGCCCGTTCGGTGTGCCAGCGGCGGTGCCGCCAGGCGAGCGTCTGATTCCACACCACGCGCACACAGCCGAACGTGCGGTTGAGCACCGCTGCCTGTTCGGGGGTCGGGTAGGCCCGGCACTTGTACGCCGTCCGCACATTCAAGATCTTAGCAGCCGACCCCGCGCCTGCTTAACGCCATTCCGCCTTGACGGCGGACTGACGTCCTGTGCGCCGCTACGCGGCAGGTTCGCTTTCCTCCCCAGGGCTGAAGCCCGGGGTCTCCAGCGAAGGAACGAGAGATGAAC
>NZ_SMKO01000408.1 GCF_004348685.1 Nonomuraea deserti
CCGCCTGCACTCAGCCATCGGCCACCTCCCGCCCGAGGAGTTCGAGGCGATCTACTACGCTCAGCACCATCCCAACGAAGCCCTAGCAATCAACCGCTGAGGTCTCCATCAAAGCCGGGGCGATTCATAGACACCGCTGTAGTCATGGGAGGAAGACCAGACGTTGAGCGAGGTATCGTCCTGGTTGCGTACTGTCCAGGTCAGCAGGACGTAGCCGCCTGCGTCACGCCGGAGTTCGTTGATGTCCACTTCGGCCTGCCGGGGCCAGTTGTTCTTCTCGATCGCCGGCGGGGCGCCTGCCGGTGCCGTCGCGATGACCGGCAGATCCTTGCTTGTGGAGGCGGGCTGCGGCGTGACCGTTCGAGGGGCTCCGGAGGCGGAGGGGCCGGGATCGACGGCGGGACGGTCGAAGCCGACGGTGACGCGGCGGTTGAGGCGACGGCCCGCCGCGTTGTCGTTCTTGGCGATGGGACGATGGGAGCCGTAGCCGCGCGCCTCGTACGCCAGGCCGTCACGGGTGACCAGATCGTGCAGTGCCGCTTCGACGCTGCGCGCGCGCTTGGCGGACAGCGGGTCGTTGATGGCGTCGCTACCGGTGTTGTCGGCATGGCCCTCGATGGTGACGGTGTCGTCGTCGGACCGGTCGATCTCGCTTGCAACCTCTTTGAGTACAGCCTGAGCGCGCGGGGTGAGTTCGGCCTTGTTCACCGCGAACAACACATCAGCCGATAGCCGCAGGGAGAGCCGTTCGCCGTCGTCGTCACGGGCTTTGGCCGTGTCGTCCACCTGGCTCACGAGGCGGAGCACCTGCGGCTCGGTCGCCCTCTCCGAGATGGGGTCGACGGGCTCGTCGTCGCTGTCCGTCACCTTCAACCGCTCGGGCGGCGCGTTCCCGATGGGGACGTCGAGGAACGGGGGAACCGGGCCGAACAGCACGTCCGCGCTCGTCACGCCGGCGGGCGGAGCGGGGAACACGGCCACGAGTTCTTTCGTGTCGTGCGCCTCGACCCTTGGCCAGCCGCGCGAACACAGGCACGAGTCGTCGCCGTACCCCAGGGGGTAGGCGCGGGTGTCGGTCACGTGGTCGAGGAGCGAGACGCCGCCGATGGAGTCGCTGTGCAGCCGAGGGCTGTGCCACGGTACGACCAGCGTCCCGCCGAACTCGTACGGCCGGTCGGTCTCATTGCGCACCCGCCAGCGCGCGACCACGCGCTGCGGGGAGACGCGGTCCAGGTTGCGTCCACGGGAGTGGTGTACGAGTTTGGCCTGGTCGCAGGCGTGGCGTCGTGAAATGAAGACGGCCATCGAGTGATCCTTCGAGTAGCTAGATCGAGATCGAAGGAGAACCAGTCGATGGCC
>NZ_SMKO01000409.1 GCF_004348685.1 Nonomuraea deserti
TGAATCGCCCCGGGTTCGGTGGAGACTTGATCTCTTGAGAGGATCGAGTCCATGCCTGGTAAGTCTCCCTACCCCGCCGAGCTGCGCCGCCGAGCGGTGCGGATGGTCGCCGAGGTGCGGCCGGATTACCCGACCGAGTGGGCCACGATCAACGCGGTCGCGACCAAGCTCGGCATCGGCACCGCGGAGACACTGCGCACCTGGGTCCGTCAGGCCCAGATCGACGAGGGCAGCCGGCCCGGCCGCACCACGGATGAGTCGGCCGAGCTGAAGCGGCTGCGCCGGGAGAACGCCGAACTGCGGCGGGCCAACGAGATCCTGAAGGCCGCCTCGGCTTTCTTCGCGGCCGAGCTCGACCGGCCACACACGCACTCGTGACCTTCATCGACCAGCACGCCGACGTGTTCGGTGTCGAGCCGATCTGCCGTGTCCTGACCGAGCACGGCTGCCCGATGTCCACCAGCACCTACTACGCCGCCAAAAGCCGCCTGCCCTCGGCCCGCACGGTGCGCGACGCCGAACTGGACGAACACATCACCCGCATCCACGCCGCCAACTACGGCGTCTACGGCGCCCGCAAGGTCTGGCAACAGCTGCTGCGCGAGGGGCATCGGGTGGCCCGCTGCACCGTCGAACGCCGCATGCGCGCGCTCGGCCTGCAAGGCGCGCGCCGAGGCAAGAAGATCCGCACCACGACGCCCGATCCCGGGCACGAGCGGGCGGCCGACCGGCTGCGGCGCGACTTCACCGCCACCCGGCCGAACGCCGCCTGGGTGGCCGACTTCACCCACGTGACGGCCTGGTGCGGGCTGGTCTACGTCGCGTTCGTCGTCGACGTCTACTCCCGGGCGATCGTCGGCTGGGCCGCCTCCCTGACCAAGCACACCACCCTCGTGCTGGACGCCCTGGACATGGCGTTGTGGCGGCGCGAGCGCACCGGCCACCCGGCCGGGCCGGGACTGATTCATCACTCGGACGCGGGCAGTCAATATACGTCTTTCCGGTTCACCACCCATCTGCTGGCGGCCGGCATCGACGCCTCCGTCGGCACGGTCGGCGACGCGCTCGACAACGCCCTGATGGAATCGCAGATCGGCTTGTACAAGACCGAGCTGATCAAGCTCCGAGGTCCCTGGCGCAGCCTGGCCGACGTGGAACTGGCCACCGCCGAATGGCTGGCCTGGTTCAACACCACCCGCCTGCACTCAGCCATCGGCCACCTCCCGCCCGAGGAGTTCGAGGCGATCTACTACGCTCAGCACCATCCCAACGAAGCCCTAGCAATCAACCGCTGAGGTCTCCATCAAAGCCGGGGCGATTCA
>NZ_SMKO01000040.1 GCF_004348685.1 Nonomuraea deserti
CCCCCGCCTCGGACCCTCACCCCGAGCTTCGCCCCGAGCCCTCACCCCGGGCCCGAGCGCCACGGGTCGTAGTCGACCTCGAGCGGCTCCTGCTCGGGCCGCTCGTCCTCCGGCACGTGCTCCAGGTTGACCCGGATGCGATACCACACACTGCTGCGCCCCCGCATGCCGTCGACCAGCACGTCGGCGGGCTCCAGCCGGGCCGCGACCTCCGGATGGCGGGACCTCCACCGCTCCAGGCCCGCCATCGCCTCGTCCTTGTGCTCGGCCCTGGCGATCTCGATGACCGGCTTCGTCTGCTGCCGGCGCCCGCTGCCCTTGGGCGGCTTGGGCGCGGGCCCGAGCTCCTCGGCCAGCTCCAGCAGCCCGTCGAGCGAGCCCGCGTGCAGATCCATGTCCTCCCACGGGTCGCCGCGCTCTGCCAGCCGCTGCGGCACGGTGGCGACGGTGAACGCCTCGGGACGGCAGCCGGGAACCTCGTCCCACGTCAGCGGCGTGGACACGCGGGCGTCGGGCACGGCGCGCACGGAGTAGGCGGAGGCCACCGTGCGGTCGTAGGCGTTCTGGTTGAAGTCGACGAACACCCCGTGCCGCTCCTCCTTCCACCACCGGCTGGTGGCCAGGCCTGGAGCCCGCCGCTCGACCTCGCGGGCGACCGTCTCGGCCGCCTTGCGGACCTCGGCGAACGGCCGGCGCCGCTCGATCCGCGCGTACACGTGGAACCCCCGCGACCCGGACGTCTTGGGCCACCCGACCAGCCCGTGATCGGCCAGCACCTCGCGCGCCACCTGCGCGGTCGCCAGCACGTCGGCCCACTTCACCCCCGGCACGGGGTCGAGGTCGATGCGCAGCTCGTCGGGCCTGGACAGGTCGTCGGAGCGCACCGGATGCGGGTTGAGGTCGACGCACCCGAGATTGACCACCCACAGCAGCTGGGCCAGGTCGGTGCACACGACCTCTTCCGCGCTCAGGCCCGAACGGTATTTCAGCTCCGCCACCTCGATCCAGGCCGGCCGCTTCGCCGGGGCGCGCTTCTGGAAGAACGCCTCCTCCTCGATGCCGCGCACGAACCGCTTGAGCACCATCGGCCGCCCGTGCACGCCCCGCAGCGCCCCCTCGCCCACCGCCTGGTAGTAGCGGATCAGGTCGAGCTTGGTGAGACCGGACTGCGGGAAGACCACCTTGCCGGGGCTGGTGACGCGCACTTCGCGCCCGGCGACCTCGATGTCAGGCATACGGTCACGATACGTGCCGCCCCCGACATTCCCCGGCTGTCACCCCTGCGCGGCGGCGCGCGGCAGGCGCAGCAACTCAGCCACCCGCGCCGCCGCGGCATCCACCAGCGCTCCCGGCAGCGAACGACGCAAGTAACGCACCTCCGGAGTGGCCGCAACATCCGACAGCGCATCGGGCAACGCGCGAGCCAGCTCGTCGATCCTGCCCCAGACCTCGTCGCAGTCCAGGTCGAGCCGCTCGGCAAGCCGTCGCCAGGAACTCCATCCGATAGATTTCAGCCGATATTCACGCCCGATCTTCATCGCCAGCTTGATCTTGTGCGGGTTCATCACGTCGGGGTACGGCAGGGCGGAAGAGATGTCGTAGAGCGGGGCAAGCCGTACCTGACCGCCTGACAACAGCACCGAGTAGTTCTTGGCGTGTCCGTCGGTCCCGGCCAGCAGCCAGTTGAAGACGAGGGCGTCCACGAACGCGCGCACCGACTCCTGAGCCTCAATGGAGGGCTGCACCCGGCGGAACAGGGCGGCGACGTCTTCCGGGCCGGGTCCTCCCTCGCTCTGGTATTTCTGCACGGGATGGATGCCGAGGGACTGGCACAGGTCCTCCTGGTGCACCCGGGCCCACACGTCATCCACACGGGCCCTGTCGTATCGCTCGACGACCACGGCGGTCTGGTCACCGAATGTGCGGATCTCGGTCCGGGCGGCCGTCAACCCCACGGCGCGGGCGGCGGCGAGGCAGAGGTGTTCGTTGACGTCCTGGTCGATGAGATCCGGGATGGCCGGCTTGATGATGTGCGTCGTGGGGATCCGTCCCCAGGTCCGGCCCCACTTTCCGCCCTCACGCAGCAGGGCCACTTTGGCCTGCACTCCGGCGAGACTGAACTGCCCTTCTTCATGGCCGGGATGCCACGCGGCGGAATCGTGGTGTAGACCGCGTACGACCTGCGCGATCGCGTCGTCATCCAGCCATTCGACACCGCCTGCGTCGAGAACCCGCTCATAGTCGTTCAAGGGGACGAACTGCACCGCACCCGCGCAGTCCATCCCCACATGGCGCAGGAGCGCGACCGGGTTGGCGGCGGACACCCCGAACTCACGCGCCCACCTGGACAGGACGGCGGGATTCTCCGGCAGAAGCCCCCAGAGGAACGCTGCCACCTCGGGCCCTTCATGCGACTCCACGTCGGGGGTCAGTGACAGCGAAAGCGGAGTGGCCCTGGGCAACCATCCCCGCACCGCCATGTCATAGGAGAACCGGATCCGTCCCATGGCGTCCTGCGTCAACTCGCCGACGCAGACGCCGTTCAGCAGGACCATCAGCGTACGGTCAGGCATCAGGGGTTCCTCCGTACGGCGGCGAGCACTTCGTCCAGGTCGATGGGGCGATGGGGAAGCACCACAGGCGCCGGCTCGGCAGGGTCGCTTATCTCGATGGTGAGCCCCAGCGCGCGCAGCGTCCGCATGACCAGGCCGACCTCCAACGTGCTACGGCCGGCCTCCAGCCGGACGATCCACTGCCGACTCACTCCGACCTGGTCGGCGAGCGCCTGCTGAGTCCGGGCCAGTGCACGCCGCCGCCAGCGTACGAGCCGGCCAAGATCCGCCGGCGTTCTCGCGTACATGGGCACTCCAGACTTGTCATCGTTCGGCGACATCAGCTTACATGTCGCCGTACGGCGACTCACGCTTCCCGCCTTCCCAGCCTGGCGATCCCGGTTCCCAGCACACCGCCAAGGACCCTCATGCACACATCTCACCGGCCAGCACGCAACGCGCTAACGTGGTCGAACGCATACAAATGGGATGAAAGGACGATGTCATGGTTCGGCGCTGGAGCCCGCCCGAGGTCGGGGCGCCCCTGGCGAAATACCACCATCTGGCCGCGGCACCCGCGGACTCCGAGCTGCTCTTCATCGCCGGGCAGGTCGGCACGGACGCGACCGGGGCCCTCGTGGGGGACGACGCGGCGGCCCAGGCGCGCCAGATCTTCGCCAACATCGAGACGCTGCTCGCCTCGGCCGGCTCGGGGCCGGAACACCTCCTCCGCCTCTTCACCATGGTGGCGGGCACGGAGCACCTGGCAGGCTTCCGCTCGACGCTCGACGAGGTGTTCGCCGCCTGGTTCCCGGGCGGCGACTGGCCCGCCAACTCGCTGATCGTGGCCGCCGCGCTCGCCGCGCCGGAGATCGTGGTCGAGGTGGAGGCGGTGGCGGTGGTGCCCGCACGCCCGGCCGGCTGACGCGCCTTTACAAAGTAGATCACTTGCGGCGGAGATAAAGGAGTCGAACGTCTCCGGTCCGGGTGCCAGGCTGGCCTCGTGAGTGACACGCAGACCGTGGTCCTGGTCGAGGGACTCAGCGACAAGTCGGCCGTCGAAGCGCTGGCCGAGCGCCGTGGCCTGGATCTGGCGGCCGAAGGCATCTCCCTCGTGGCGATGGGCGGCGCCACGAACATCAGGACGTACATCGGCAGGTTCGGCCCCCATGGAAGCAACCTCCGGCTGGCCGGGCTGTGCGACGCCGGCGAGGAAGGCGACTTCCGGAGAGGCCTCGAGCGCGCAGGCCTCGGATCCATCCTCGACCGGAGCGATCTGGAGGCACTCGGGTTCTTCGTGTGCGTCGCCGACCTGGAGGACGAGCTGATCCGCGCCCTCGGCACCGACGCCGTCGAGCACGTCGTCGACGCCGAGGGCGAGCTCGGCTCGTTCCGTACGCTGCAGAAGCAGCCCGCATGGCGCGGGGGCAGCACGCACGACCAGCTGCGGCGGTTCATGGGATCGGGCAGCGGCCGCAAGATCCGCTATTCCGGCCTGCTCGTCGAGGCCCTCGACCTCGATCGTGTCCCCCGGCCACTGGACATGCTGCTGACCCACCTGGCGGGCTAGGCCCAGGGCGGCCGCGCCGTCGGCAGCCTGAGGCGGTGACGCCGCACGTGGCAATCGGAGGCGGTCGTGCTGCCGAGATCGCCGGACGAACACTCAGAGGCCGTGATACCGCCAGCGCCGACCGTGGGAGGGTCAGGGTTCGTCGAAGGCGCCGTGCCGTCCCGCGCCGGCGGCGAAGCGGGCCGCGCCCGCCGCCGCGTCCGGCAGCGACACCAGCCCGTGCCGCACCTCGTTCCGCATCGCCTCCTCCTCCGCCAGCCCCTCCCGCTCCAGCGCCGACAACCGGTCGCCGCGCAGGCACGCCTGCGGGAACCGGGCGATATCCCGCGCCAGCTCCTCCGCGTGCCGCCGCGCGGTCCCGTCCGGTACGAGCCGGTTGGCCAGCCCCCACGCGTACGCTTCCCGCCCCTCCACCGGCCGCCCGGTGAGGATCATGTCCATCGCCCGCGACGCCCCGATGAGCCGCGGCAAGCGCACCGTGCCACCGTCGACGAGCGGCACACCCCACCGGCGGCAGAACACCCCGAACACCGCCCCCTCCTCGACCACCCGCAGGTCGCACCAGAGAGCCAGCTCCAGCCCGCCCGCCACCGCGTGCCCGGCGACGGCGGCGATGACCGGCTTCGTCAGGCGCATCCGCGTCGGCCCCATCGGGCCGTCGCCCTCCTCGCCGACACGGTTGTCCAGCGCCTTGAGATCCGCCCCGGCACAGAACGTGCCGCCCTCCCCCCACAACACCGCCACGGCCGCGTCGGACCCCTCGAAGTCACGGAACGCCCCGGCCAGCGCGCCGGCCGTCTCACGGTCGACCGCGTTACGCGCCTGCGGCCTGCTGAGCACCACGGTGGTGACCGGTCCCTCACGCTCCACGCGTACCGTCATGCGAGCCTCCTTCGCGAACCCGCCGAGCGTACGCCCATGCCCGGCCCTGGACCAGCGACTGGAGTCCTGGGCGGTGCCGGCCACAACCGTCGGACCCAGGTGTTGGATAGGTCCCGCGCCGTATTCAGCACGGTGCCACGCGCCCTCGGCCCCGACGCGGACTCTCGCCGTGTGCGGGCGTTGCGTAACTTGCGTGACTACAAGGTCGCCTCGGGCGGCGATCCTCTCCGCGGCAATCCGGCCAGCCCCTTCACCATCATCGCCGAGTCGCTGCGCTTGGGCGACTTCACCTCCGACGAGATCGCCGGGCTCTACGACCAGCACACCCAGGCGACCGGCCAGGAGTTCACCAAAGACCCGCGCGAGCACGGCGAGATGCTCATCCGGCAGGAGGGCTACCACGAGGCCGCCCGCCAGATCATCCTCATGGCCTTCGTGCACCGGCTGGTGAACGGCGGAGGCCATCTCGACCGGGAGTACGCCGCGGGCACCAAGCGCCTGGACGTGCTGGTCAGCTGGCCCTACACCGGCCCGGACGGCGAGCGGCTGATGCGGCGGGAGGCGATGGAGCTGAAGGTCTGGCGGTCGAGCGGTGACGACCCGTTGCCCGAGGGTCTCTCCCAGCTCGACCGGTATCTGGACCGGCTCAGCCTCCCCACCGGCGTGCTGGTGATCTTCGACCGTCGCCCGGAGGCTCCACCGTGGAAGGAACGCGGTGGTTGCGAGCAGGCGACCACACCGTCCGGCCGCCATGTCACCGTTCTACGCGTGTGACCGTTGCCGCTGACGGATTCCTCGGTGACCGGGCGGGCGCGTCACGTCGTCGACACGGCCCCGCACGAGCTTCATCGGCACGGGCGCCGCGCCGGCGGTCTAGCTCTCTTTGAGGCGCCGCGCTTCCTTGCGGACCTCGGCCTGGATGGAGCGCTCTTGCTCCAGCCACTCGGGGTTCTCCGCCTTCAGCGCGTCGATCTCCGCGGTGGTGAGCGGCTCGGTGATCCCGGCTCGGATCAGGCCGGAGATGGAGACTCCGAGTCTCGCGGCGACGACCTGCTTGGGGTGCGGGCCGTTGCGGCGCAGGTCGGCGAGCCAGGCGGGCGGGGCCGCCTGCATCGCGTTCAGCTCGCTCCTGGAGACGACGCCTTCCTGGAACTCGGCGGGTGTGGCCGAGAGGAGGATGCCCAGCTTCTTGGCCGCGGTCGCGGGCTTCATCGTCTGGGTCGTCTTGGATTTGAGCGAGGTCATGGAGTCCAGGGTAGTCAGTACGGAGCGGTCCCTCTGACGTCGCTACCCTGGCGGAGTGACTCACGAGGAGACCGGCGACGTCTTTCGGCTGGCGTACGCGCCCGGGGTGACGCCCGCGAAATGGGCGGGCATCTGGGCCGAGAGGCTGCCCGGCGTGCAGCTGAGCCTGATCTCGGTTCCCGCAGCCGACGTGGTGGAGGTGCTGCGCGGCGGAGGCGCCGACGCCGGGTTCGTCCGGTTGCCGGTCGATCGGGACGGGCTCAGCGTGATTCCCCTCTACGTGGAGACCACGGTGGTCGTGGTGCCGAAGGACCACGCGGTGACCGCGGCCGACGAGGTGACCGTCGCCGATCTGGCCGACGATGAGGTGTTCCATCCGCTGGACGACGTCCTCGAATGGACGGCCCGTCCCGGGCTGCCCGCGTTCGAGCGCCCGCCCACGACGGCCGACGCGATCCGGCTCGTCGCTGCCGGGACGGGGCTCGTCCTGCTCCCCCAGTCGCTGGCACGCCTGCACCACCGTAAGGACCTCACCTTCCGGCCGGTGACGGACGCGCCGCAGTCGCAGGTGGCGCTGGCCTGGCCCACGGACCGGACGACCGATCAGGTGGAGGACTTCATCGGCATCGTACGCGGCCGCACGGCGAACAGTTCGCGCGGCCGCACCCCCGCGACACCGCCGGAGAAGCCGACCGAGAGGTCGGCGCAACAGCCGTCACAGCGGCAGGCTCGCAAGCCTCAGGGCGGATCCGGCCGCAGGTCGGCGCCATCCAGTCGCGGCCGAAGCGGCAAGGGCGGCACAGGCGGCAAGAAGGGTCGCCGGTCCCGCTGACCCGAAGCGCCGCACCGCTGGGACGTCACGGCACGCGCCGGCCGTCCTGCGGTCGACCGCGCTCATCCATCGGGCGTCGGAGACCGCGCCCCGCCGCTGCCCGGCGCGCCTCGCGTGGCCCGCCATCGATCGAACGATCTCCTCGAACCGCCGGGCTTCACCCGGATCGAGCCTGATGGGGTCGCCCTTCTTGTACGCGGTGAGCCGTCCGGCGGGGGGATCGTCGATGAGGGCGGCGAGCGGAGGCACGGCTTCGGCCGCGGACTGGGCGAACAGCGCCGACGCCGCGCGGACGATGCCTCGTACCGGCTGTCTGAGGCCGGTCGCCACGAACACCGGGTTGTAGAGCACGTACCGTGTCCGCTCGGAGGCGTAGGCGGCGCCGAGAAGCGCGCTGGCCCTGGCGCCCTGCATGATGGCGGTCAAAGGTCGATACCTGGTGGTCAGCTGGAGATCGTCCCAATGGATCCGGCCGGTCCCGGTGCCGCACAGATTGACGATCACCGGTCTGCGGGCCCGTTCCAGCGAGGTGCGCAGGGCCACCGCCAGGACCCAGCGGCTTCGCACGTAGAGGGCGAAGGTCGCCTCGAAACCCTCCTCGGTCTCGATCCTCCTCGGGTGGTATCTGAAGGCGCCGAGCACCAGAGCGTCGATCACCGGGTGTTCCGCGCTGACTTGAGTATCTCCTCAAGTTGAATATAGCCTCAACTTAGCTAGGCTGGCGGGCATGCGCAAGGACGCCGTACACAACCGCGAGCGACTCTTGGAGGCTGCCCGGAGGTTGTTCGCCGACCGAGGGCTCGACGTACCGCTGGAAGAGATCGCCCGGACGGCCGGGGTGAGCATCGGGACGCTCTACAACCGCTTCGCCACCCGGAAGGACCTCGTGGAGGCGGTCTTCGAAGACCGGGCGGCCACGGTCGCCGCGATCGCCGAACGGGCCCTGACCGCGGACGACCCCTGGGAAGGCTTCGTCGCGTTCCTCACCGGCGTCTGCGAGTTGCAGGCGGCCGACCTCGGCTACAACGACCTCGCCGCACGAGACGGCAAGGGAATCGAGCCGATGCTGCGCATCATCGACCGGGCCCAGAAATCCGGGGCTCTGCGCGGCGACGTGACGCTCGCCGACATGACCTTCGTGATCTGGGGCGTGGCGGCGACCGTACGGGCCACGGTCAGGACCGCGCCCGGAGCCTGGCGGCGGCACCTCGCCCTGACCCTCGACGGTCTGCGCTCGACCGCCGCCCACGAGCTGCCCGTTCCCCCGATGTCGATCTCCGAGGCGCGGGCCGCGATGGACGAGTGCCGCTAGTCCAGACCCACGCCTCCAGCAGGGCGGGGACGCCTGCTCCTTGAGCTCGAGCGGGCACGATCCCGGCCAGGCGCCCTCCTGCGGAACAGCTCCCTCAGGCGCGGGTGCTCATCGAGATGGATCGGTACTTCGTGCTGCACGCGCCCCGGCGATTTACCACGTGACGGTTCCCGTGACGAGATCGTCGAAGTGGCCCGGGTCCTCGGCCGGGCGGTCGATGCCGCGCAGCGGGCCCCGTTCGGACAGGTGCGCCTCGGCGTACGAGCGGGCCACGAGCGCCTTGCGGCCGTCGTCGAGTCCCCAGCGGGCCTGGTCCTCCAGCAGCGCGGCGGCGTAGACGTCGGCCATGAACTGCGCCAGCGGGTAGAGCCGTTCCTCCGCCACCTCGCGGTCCAGCGCGTGCCAGGTCTCGATGGCCTTGGCCAGGTCGTCGATGCGGGCGCCGACCAGGCCGGAGGTGGCCAGGGAGCGCAGCCGGTCGAGGAAGGGCAGGTGCGCCTGCTCCTTGAGCATGGCCCGCCGCACGTCGAGGCAGAGGATGTTGTCGCCGCCCTCCCAGATCGGGTTGACCTGCGCGTCGCGCAGCAGCCGGGCCACCGGCCACTGCTCGATGTAGCCGTTGCCGCCGTGCACCTCGATCGCGTCGCCGGCGGCGGTGACGCCGAGCCGGGCGGCGCGCAGCTTGACCAGGGCAGGGACGAGGCGGAGCCGAGGGCTGACGTGCGCGTCGAACACCATCGCCTGCACCGCCTCGACCTCGACGATCAACTCGGCCAGCTTGCGGCGCATCAGCGGCTGCTCGATGAGCGGCCGCCCGAACGCCTCGCGCGCCCTGGCGTAGCAGATCGACTCGACCAGTGCCCGCCTGGCCACGCCGAGGCCCATCATGGCCACGCCGAGCCTGGAGGCGTTGGTGAGCTTCATCATGGTGCCGATCCCGGATCCGGCGCCCGGCCCTGAACCGGCCAGCAGGAACGCCTCCGCCGCGGTGAACTCGACCTCGGCCGAGGCGACGGATCTCGTGCCGAGCTTGTCCTTCAGCCGGCGGATCCGCACGCCGTTGCGCGTGCCGTCGCGCCGCTCCCACAACACGAGGAAGGGCGCCACGTCACCCTCCGGGAGCCGGGCGAGCACGACGAAGGCGGAGCCGTTGGCGTTGGAGGCGAACCACTTGAGCCCGGACAGGCTCCACGCGTCGCCGGATGGGGCGGCGGCGGCTTCCAGTGCGGCCAGGTCGGAGCCACCCGTCCGTTCGGTGAACATCTGAGCGGCCTCGCCGGAGTAGAAGCCGTTGGCGAAGATCTCCCGCACCCGTTCGCGTACGTCCTCGGGCGCGTGCTTCTCCGCCAGGGAGACCACCATGTCGCCGCCCGTGCCGAGCGCGCAGCCCATCCCGATGTCCGCCTGGTCGAGCAGGTACGTCCACGCCGCGGCGAGCGCGGACGGATCGGCCCCATGCGCCCGCGCCTCCTCGGCGAACGACGGCGCGGTGAAGTTGTTCTCCATGAGCGCCTGCCTGGCCGTCAGGAACGACGGCGGCATGACGACCTCGCTGACGTCCCTGCCCCACTTGTCGTACTTCTCCAGCCGCGGCGGGTTGCGGTCGGTCTCCTCGGCGCACTCGGCGACGAGCCCGCCCATCAGCGCCCCGAGCCGGTCGAGGTGCGGCTCCGCCCAGGCGTAGCCGTCGCCCAGGTGCCGCCGCATGAGCAGGCGGAGCGTGGGGTCGCAGGCCCACCAGTTGCGCCCGGCGGCGCCCTGGTAGCGCTCGGTGGCGTAGCGGTCGCTGCCGTCGAACGGCTCGCTGAGATAGCGCCTCATACCCGGAGTGTTACATATACTCGACACGCGATGGAAGAGCGTAACACCCTGAGTGCCAGGTCGGCCGTGCTGAGCGCGTTGCTGGGCAGCCACCCGCCGCGCCTGCCGGCCCGCCACCTGGTGCGCATCGGCGGGCTGTTCGGCATCGCCGAGGGCACGGTGCGGGTGGCCCTGTCCCGCATGGTCGCGGCCGGTGACCTGGTTCAGGAGGACGGCTTCTACACGCTGTCGGAGCGGCTGGTCGAGCGCCAGGCCAGGCAGGACGAGAGCCGCGATCCGCACACCAGGCCGTGGGACGGCACGTGGGAGGTGGCCGTGGTCACCGCCGAGCGGCGCGCGCCCGCCGACCGGGCCGCTTTCCGGCACACGATGACCGCGCTGCGCCTGGCCGAGCTGCGCGAGGGCGCCTGGCTACGGCCGGCCAACCTGGTGCGCGGCGCGTGGCCGGAGATCGTCACCGCCCAGTGCACGCTGATCGACGGCCGCCCGCACGACGACCCCACTCCCCTGCTGTGGGACCTGGACGGCTGGGCGGCCGAGGCCCGCCGGCTGGAGCGCGCGCTGGACCGCGCCTCTGACCACGCGGACGGCCTGGCCGAAGGGTTCGTCGTGTCGGCCGCGGTGCTGCGCCACCTGCTCGCCGATCCGCTGCTGCCCGACGAGCTGCTGCCGCCCGGCTGGCCGGGCGCGCAGCTGCGGGTCCGCTACGACGCCTTCGACCGCCGCTATCGCGAGGTGCTGCACCGGCATCTGAGCGGCTGACCCCGCCCGCCCGACACCGACGCGGCCGAATTCGAGCGACATACCGCCGCTATACCGCCGCTATTTACGGTCGATTCCGCACAAATTCCTCGAAGCGAGCGGAGGCGGAGTCACCCGAACACGAACGCCATTTCAACGGTGAAGCAATCACCGTCCGGACACCGCGGCGGTCTCGCACAGCGATTCCGCCCGGCCAGAACCCCTGGATGAATCACATGGCCTCATCATTCTTACGTGGTGCCGTCACCACGGCACTCATTGCCGCTCTCGGCGTCTGCGGCACGGCGAGTCCCGCGATGGCCGTGCCCGACCTCCAGCTCCCCTTCCCCTGCGGGCAGAAGTGGCAGCTGAACACCTGGGCGCACGCCCCCGCACTCGACATGGTGAAGGAGCCCGACCAGCACGGCACCGAAGGCGCCACCCTCATCGCCCCGGCCGCTGGGACGGTGAACCAGTCCTATTACCACGACAACGCCGGCAACATGATCCAGATCGATCACGGCGGCGGCTATTTCACCACGTACATCCACCTGCAGTCCCGTGCCGTCTCGGACGGGGACAGAGTGCAGAAGGGAACGGTGATCGGCAAGGTCGGCAAAACCGGCCCGACCTCCAACGGACACCCGCACCTGCACTTCGAGCTCGGCAAGGACTCCAACGGCGACGGATCGGCATCATGGGGTTACGCGGGCTCCGAACGGGTCAGACCGGCCTTCGACGGCGTCACCTACGGCCAGGCCAACGGCCGGGAGTGGAACAACGTCGAGAGCCACAACTGCACCGAGGCCTCCCCCGAGGGCATGGCCTCGGTGTACGGGGTTATGGCGGACGGGCGGCTGTCCTACACCGCGATCGACGCGGCCACCGGCCGGCGCACCCGCGGCGCGGTGCTCTCCACCGCCACCCTCGGTTTCACCCCCAAGGCCATGGCCACCCTCAACTTCAACACGCTGCTCGTCACCGACAGCGCCCCCGGTGGCAAGCTCTACCGCGTCGACATCCGCACCAACCGCGACGCCCTCGTCTTCGAACCACCCGTCTATCTCGGCAGCGGCTACACCCACGAACTCCTCACCTATGACGGCAGAAGCCACCTCTTCGGCATCGCCGACGGAACCCTCCGCCGCTACACCATCACCGCCGCCAAACCCACCCTGACCGACATCACCGACAACACCCTCATCGGACAGGGCTTCACCCTCAAGACCCTCACCGCCACCGGACCTGACTGGATCCTCGGCACCACCGCCCAAGGGTTGCTCATCTCCTACCAGATCCGCGGCACCGGCTCCTGGGAACGCCACCAGCTCCGCGACGCCACCTGGCAGGGCTTCGACCACCTCCTGTCCCCCGGCGGCGGCGTCTACTACGGCCACCACCACGACCACTCCATGCACAGCTACATCGACGCCGATCCCTACGACGGCCGCGACGACGACCTCGGCAAACAAGGCACCGTCGACACCGGAGGCTGGAGCCAGACCCTCCTGTCCGCCCAGCCCGCCACCGTGACCTGAGACCACGACGGACAGAGGGTGCGGTCGCCGAAGCCGGCCCTCTGTCCGTCGCGCCTGAGCCGCCGGGGGCTCAGAGATCCACCCCGAAGATCACCCGCTTGTTCCTGTACTCGGTGACGCTCCACAGCTTGCCGTCCTGCACGGTCAGGTCCTCGGGCCCGATCGGGAACGGCCTGGTCCGCGTCGTGTCGCCGGCGTGGACGAGCAGCTTGCCGTTGGCGGTGGAGCCGGCCGACTGGCTCAGGTACCACGTGCCGCCCGACGACAGAGCCCCCTGGATCTTGGGGTGACCCATCACGAAGGCGTCCTGGGGCTCGCCGCCCGCCATGTCCAGGGTCCAGCGCGCGACCCAGCCGCCGGGGTCGTCCCCACGGAACTCGCCCGTGATCAGCAGCGGGCTGGCGCCGCTGCGGTCGACCGACACGAACGAGAACCGCGGCCCCGCCGTGGCGACCTGCCACAGGTCGGTCTGCGGGATCAGGTAGCGGTAGCCGAAGGCGTGGAACCTGCCGTCGTGCCGCCCGACCCGCTCGGGGTCACCCAGGTCGTTCTGGGCGGTGCGCAGGTCGAGGAGGTTGCGCAGGTCGAAGACCCGCAGGCCCCTGACGGTGTCGGCCACGTAGAGCAGGTCGCCGTGGCAGGCGATGCCGCCCGCGTGGATGTCGATCGGCCCGTACGAGCCGTCGGGCTTGGCCGTGACCAGCAGCGCGTGCCGGTACTTCAGCGTCTGCGGGCTCAGGAAACTCACCCTGATGCCCCGCTCGCCGGCCTCCGGCCGGAAATACCAGCTCACCACGAACACCGGCACCCCGATGGTGCCGGAGTCCGCCCCGCCGGTGAGGCCCTGCGGGTACCAGTCGGCGCTGCCCTGGTCGCCGTCGTCGAAGGCGTACCACTCGGCCGGTCTCGGCTGCATCGACCCCAGCGCGCCCGCCGCGCCCTTGCGCACGGCGGTCCTGTTGGCCTGGGCCAGCACCGCGCCCACAGCGGTGCTGCCGATCTCTCCCGCCAGCTTGGCCGCCCCTTCGGGCAGGTCGCCGGTCGCCCGCGACAAGGCATAAGGGGCCTTATCGGTGGGAACCATCCCCTTTGCCGCCATATCTCCCTCACTTTCCCGTCCCTTGACTGGGTTTGACGGAGCAGGCAGGGCAGAAGGTTGCGCTCAATCCCACAAATGCACGGGCAATCCCGAAAGTGCCAGCTCACGGTAGCGGCGCACGAGCCGCTCCCGGTCGCCGCCGAAGCCCGCGAGCGCCTCGCGCTGCCACACCGAGCCCGTACGCCGCAGCCGGGTCCGCTGCGCGATGACGCCCAGCGCGCGGTCGGCGTCGTGCGCCGCCACCCCGGCCGCGAGCAGCCCTTCCCGCGCCTCGGGCAGCAGCGAGAGCACCAGCTCCCCCGCCTCGAACTCGGCGTCGCTGCCCGGCCACGACAGCTTGGCGTCCAGCCCGTGCATGGCCGCGCGGTAGAAGTTCTGGTACGCCTGCGCGAAGCGGTAGCCGGTCAGGTCGCGCTCGGCCTGCGACAACGTCAGGCCCAGGAGGAAGGCCGTGTTCGCGGCCATGTCCGCACAGGACGGTCCCGCGGGCAGCGCGCGCATCTCGATCCGCAGGTGGCCGCTGTCGGCCGGGTCATAGACGGGCCGGTTCCACTGCCAGATCGTGCCCTGGTGCAGCCGCAGCTCGGGCACCTCGTGCGGGCGCGGGCTCTCGGTGAGGTCGGGCACGATCGGCTCGTAGTCGCGCACGTACCGCTCGAACAGCTCGTGCGCGCCCTCGTGCACCCAGTCCGAGCCGAACGTGACCCGCCCGTCCCTGCGCCCGAGCCGCGCCACGTCCCGGTCGTCCGCGGCCTCCTCCATCAGCGCGATGCGGGTCTCCTCCCACAGCTCCCGCCCCAGGAAGAACGGCGAGTTGCCGCAGACGGCCAGCACCGGGCCGATGGCGAGCTGGGCGGCGTTGAACAGCCGGGCGAACCGCTCGGGCGGCGTGCGGATGTGCACCTGCCACGAGGTGTTGGCGGCCTCGAGGATCACGTCCTCCACCGACAGCTCCAGGTCCTCGATCTTGACGAGGAACGGTTCCAGCCGCAGCCGGCGAAAGCCCCTGCTCATGGCCCGGTAGCGGTTCTGGTCGCTCATCGCGCCCACCGTGAAGTCGTCGGCGCTGAGAGTGGGCAGGATGCCGATGGGCAGGGCGCCGCCGCCCTCGACGGCGCCGTCCACCTTGCTGATCGTCTCCTGGACCTCGGCGCTCAGCGTCTCGAACGGCGTGCCCGCCAGCGGCGTGGGGGTGAGGTTCACCTCGAGGTTGAAGCGGCCGAGCTCCAGCACGACGCGCTCGTCGCCGAGCGCCTCGCGCACCTGGCTGTTGCGCGGCAGCGGCCTGCCCCGCTCGTCGATGAGGAAAAGCTCGAGCTCCGCCCCGATCGTGGCGGGGCCCTGACCGAAGCCGGGGGTGGCCAGCAGCTCGCGGAGCACGCCCAGCTGCTCCTGGAGGCGTTCACCGAAGCGGACGTACTCCGCTTCGGAGAAGCGCTCCTTATCCAGATCTCGTCCCATCACCCCTAACTGTCCCCGTCGACATGGTTGACACCTCACCAAGGGAGGAAGCCGTCGTCCTGCTGGTAGGAGCCGGTGGGGCCGTCGGCGCCGAGGGTCGCGAGCCGTACGGCGATCGCCGCGCCCTGTTCCGAGGTGCGGTGGCCGGTGTGCCCGTTGAGGTCGGTGGCGCAGTAACCGGGGTTGGCGAGGTTCACCTTGATCGGGGTCTCCATCAGCTTCTTGGCGTAGGTCAGGGTGACCATGTTGAGGGCGCTCTTGGAGAAGTTGTAGGGCGGAAAGGTGTCGGCGTAGACCGGGCTGTCCGGGTCGCTCGCCATGGACAACGAGCCGAGCTCGCTCGTCATGTTCACGATCCGGCCGGCCTCCGACCTGCGCAACAGCGGCAGCATCGCGTCTCGTCGGCGCGCAGGAAGGTGGTGGTGATGCCGAGTTGCGGCAGGTTGGCGCCGAGCAGTTCGAAGGTGCCGCCGTAGACGTCGCCCAGGCACACGATGTGCTCGCCGGTGCGGGCGTGGGCCAGGAAGGTCGCGGCTTCGGCGGCCATGCCGGAGGAGAAGGCCAGCGCCTGGTACCCGCCTTCCAGGTCGGCGAGCTTGTCCTCCAGGGAGCGGATGGTGGGGTTAAGGCCGTAGCGGGTGTGGAGGTTGCCGCTCTTGCGGCCTTCGACGACGTCGAGCAGGTCCGCGGTGGAGGGGAAGGCGAAGGTGGAGTGCGCGTACAGCGGGGTGTGGATGGCGCCTTCGCCGTCGCGGTGTTCGCCGGCGTGCACGCTGCGTGTGGCCAGGCCTTGCTCGTGGGTGCCCGAGCGATGACGCCCGGCGCGGCGGCATCAGCCGCGCTGGTCTCAACCGCGGAACTCTCAAGGGTGGTCTCGGAGGTGTTCTCGGCTGGTGTGTGGTCGGTCATGCCTCTCCTGCGGGGTGGGGTTCACACTGGACGGGGCAGGCGTGCTCAGGCAGCGGCTTTGATCAGGGCAGTCGCGGCCGTCTCGATGTCGGTCTCGGTGCTCCAACGGCCCAGGGACAGCCGTACCGCGGCCATGGCGCGTTCGGGGTCCAGGCCCATAGCGGTCAGCACCGGGGAGGGGGTGTGGGTGCCGCTGTGGCAGGCCGATCCGGTGGAGGCCGCGAGCTGCGGGGTGGCGGCAAGGAGGTCGTGGCCGGCCAGGTCGGCGGCGGTGCCGAGCGCGGCGGCCAGGACGGCGTTCTCGGTGCCGGCGCGCAGGCCGCGCTCCTGGCCGCCGCCGTAGACGACCGGCTCCAGGATGACGCCGTCGCGGACGTACAGGGCGGCGATGCCTTTTGGGCGCGTACATCTTGTGCCCGACCACGGTGAGCAGGTCCACGCCGGGCGCCTCGACGTCCACGCCGATCTTGCCGACGGCCTGGGCGTCGCAGTGCAGCAGGGCACCATGCTCGTGCGCAAGGGCGGCCAGCTCGGCGATCGGCTGCAGGGCGCCGGTCTCGTTGTTGGCGGCTATCACCGACACCAGGACCGTATCCTCATCCAGCCCGGCGGCCAGCGCGGCCGGGTCCACCAGCCCGTCGCCATCGACCGGCAGCACCGTCACCCGGGCGCCGTACAGGCGCTCCAGCGCCTGACAGGTTTCCAGGATGGCCGGGTGCTCGGTGACCTGAGTGATCACGTGCGGGCGGGGGCGGCCAGCGGCCAGGACCGCGCCGCGCAGGGCGAGCAGATCGGCCTCCGAACCGGAGGCGGTGAAGACGATCTCGCCCGGACGGGCGCCGATCAGGGCGGCAACCTGCTCGCGCGCGTGCCCCAGTGCCGCACGGGGCCGCTCACCATAGCGGTGGCCGCTGGACGGGTTGCCGAACAGGCCACCCAGGTGCGCCGCCATCTGCTCGGCCACGCGCGGGTCGACCGGGGTGGTGGCGTTGTAGTCGAGGTAGACCGGCCCGTCGACCAGCCCCGGATGCGGCAAGGCATGCGGGGCCGGGTGGGCGGTCATGCCGGCGCTCCGGCCTCGACAGGCAGCTCCGACAACCGCCATTCCAGCATGCCGTCGCTGAGCCGGATCGCCCGGCGGCCGGAGTCGTTCAGCAGCCGGACCGCGTCGTAGGCGAGCACGCAGTACTCGCCGCGGCAGTAGACGAGGATCTTGGCGTCGGCGGGCAGCTCGCTGATCCGCTCGGCCAGCTCAGTGACCGGGATGGACACGGCGCCGGGGATGTGGCCGGCCAGGTATTCCTCCACCGGCCGCGCGTCCAGCACCACCACCTCGCCCGCCTGGGCGCGCTCGCGCAGTTCCTCCCGGGTGACCTCGTCCACGCCGTCGTCGCCGAGGTAGGCCTGGCGTGCCGGGAGGACCGCGGCCTGGTGGGTCTCGGCGACCTTGCGCAGCAGCGCGAACAGCTGGGCGACGTCCTCTCCGGCGAGCCGGTAGTGGATGCGCACGCCGTCGCGGCGGGTGGCGACGAAGCCGGCCTGCTTGAGGGTCTGCAGGTGGGCCGAGGCGGTGGTGAGGTTCAGCCCGGCGGCCTTGGCCAGGGCCTCGACGGTGCGTTCTCCCTGGGCGAGCAGGTCGAGCCTTCAAAGCGCGGCTGCCGATCCGCCGAAATTCTCAAAAGTGGACATCTGGGGATGTCGCGGCGCTGCGGCTTGCGCTCCAGCACCAGCGGCCATACGCCGGCCAGCCGCAGCTCGGCGGCCAGCATGAGGCCGACAGGGCCGGCCCCTACGGTGATCACGTCGGTTTGGGTCACGGGGTTTGTCCTTCTTCGAGGTCGCGGGTCACGGTGGAGGCCGGGGTGTGCAGGATGCCGTCGAAGGCGTCCAGGACGGGGGTGTGCAGAAAGGTGCTCTGCAGCCGGATGCGGTCGGGGCCGGTATCCGCGCCGATATCTGCGCCGCCGACCTGTGTGCGTGCCGGGCGGAGGCCGGCGATGCTGAGCCCGAGGCCGGCGCCGGCGAAGGCGGCTTCGACGCTGCCCGGCTCGGGCGGCTCCAGCGCGGTGTCCTCGATGCGGAAACCGAAGCGCGCCTCCTCGTCGCGGACCATTTCGCCGGTGTGCCCGCCGGTGCTGGTCATGCCGAGGGCGAAGTACGCGTCGCCGAGCGCGCTGTGCAGGTGCTGCCCCATCGGGAAGCCGGTGAGGTGGCCGTTGAAGGAGATGGGTGCTTTCTGGATGTGGGCGTTGTGGGCGGCCAGCACGACGCGGGTGCCGGGCTCGGAGCGCTCCAGATGCCACAGGACCGACTCGGCCATGTAGACGTCTCTGGCCGAGGTGTCGGCGGTCAGCCCGTTGCCGGCGAACAGGCCGGCCATGGCACGGAAGCCGTAGTCGGCCTGGCAGGCGCCTTCGAGGCGGCGCAGGGCGATGTCGTAGCCGTGACGATCACCGCGCGAGACGTACAGCGGCTCGACGGCGCGGAACCGGATGAGCAGGCGCGTCAGGGCGGCCGTGAGGGCGTCCTGGTCGGCGGCGGGCAGGCGGGCCCACGCGGGCGCGGCCGCGGCGGCGGAGGTTCCGGCGAACGATGCGGCGATCCGCGTCGCCGTCTCGATGGACGATAGGGCTTCGGGGTCGATCCTGCGCAGGTAGTCGGCGACCGGGGCCAGGGCGGGCAGCAGGGACCCGCCGGCCGCCGGGATGTCGATCCCGGCGAAACGCACCGGTCGCGAGGCTGTGGCGTTGTGTCGGCGGATCCAGCGCAGCGGGTCGTCGACGCCCACGGGGATCGCCTCGGCGAGGTGGCCCGTCAGGTCGTCGTCCGTGCCCTCGCCCTGGGCCCAGGCGTCGATGGGGAAGCCTTCGCTGAAGCCGTACTCGAAGGCCAGGACGGTGAAGCCGCAGCGTTCGACCAGGAACCGCAGGAGGCGCCGGCGCAGGCGGACGAACTCGTCGATGAAGTGGGAGTGCTCGCCGATCGCGACGACGCGCGCGTCGCCGATGAGATCGCGCAGCGGCTCCAGGTCATCCAGCGGCGCCTCGGGGTCGAGGTGGGTGAGCGGGGCGGCGTGGCCGCCCAGCCAGCCGGCGAACGGGCCGGGCTGGGTGGAAGCAGGCATGCAAATGGCTCGATTCTGGTGCTGGAAGGTGAACGGATGGGTATCACACCTGCGTGGCCGCCACCTTCTCCAGGTCGCCGACGCTGCCGGACATGATCGTGCGGGCGTGTTCGGTGATGAGCTGGAGCGGCCAGTCCCACCAGGCCACGGCCAGGAGACGGTCGATGTCGGCGTCGCTGTGGCGGCGGCGGATGAGCTTGGCCGGGTTGCCGCCGACGATGCCGTAGTCGGGCACGTCGTCGACGACGACGGAGCCGGAGGCGATGATCGCTCCGTGGCCGATGCGGACGCCGGGCATCACCATCGCCCGGTAGCCGGTCCAGACGTCGTTGCCCACTACGGTGTCGCCCCGTCCGGGCAGGCCGGTGATGAGGTCGAAGTGCTCGGCCCAGGAAGCGCCCATGATCGGGAAAGGGAACGTCGAGGGGCCGTCCATGCGATGGTTGGCGCCGTTCATGATGAACCGCACACCCTCGCCCAGCGCGCAGAACCTGCCGATGACCAGCTTCTCCGGCCCGTAGTGGTACAGCACGTTGCGGGTCTCGAAGGCGGTCGGATCGTCCGGGTCGTCGTAGTAGGAGAAGTCTCCGACCTCGATCAGCGGCGAGGTGACCAGCGGTTTCAGCAGCACCACCCGCGGCTGGTCAGGCATGGGGTGCACCACGGCGGGGTCGGCGGGAACGGGGATCACGAATTGGCTCTTTCCAGGAGATGCTTAATAGTACGGAACGTTCCGTACCAATAGGAATGTTGTCGTGTACGGTTACCGATGTCAAGTACGGAACGTGCCGTACCGATAAGGTGGACGCATGACCCGCACACCCCACCGTCGCGGCGCCGACCGGACCGAGGCCATCATGCGGACCACGCTGGAGCTCGGCCAGGAGATCGGCTACGCCAACCTCAGCATGGAGGCGGTCGCGGCCCGCGCCGGCGCCAGCAAGCAGACCATCTACCGCCGCTGGTCCTCCAAGGGAGCCCTGCTGCTCGACTCCCTGCTGTCGCTGAACGAGCCCCTGGACTATCCCGACACCGGTGACCTCGCCGCCGACCTGCGCACGCAGATCCACGCGGCCGTGGACCTGCTGGGCGCCCCGCCCTACGGTCCCCTCTTTTACGCTTTGGTCGGCGAGGCGCAGCACGATCGCCGGGTCGCCGCGTCGCTCAACGAGCGTTTCATCGCCCCGCAGCAGGACAAGACCGTCGCCCGACTGCGGGCGGCCCGCGACCAGGGCCAGCTGTCGCCCGGCTTCGACCTCGATCTGGCGATGGCCATCCTGTCCGGCCCGCTGTACTTCCGGCTGCTGATCACCCAGGAGCCGCTGACCCACGAGTACGTCGACCGCGTCCTCGACGCGCTCTTGGCCGGGATGATGCCTCGCCCGTGAGCAGGCTCGGTCACGCGACCATCGGGTGCACGCCGTCCGCGGCCCAGTACTCCGGCCCGGTCGTCGCGGCGAACCTTGTGCCTGGCGGCATGTAAGTATTCGTGGAGGAGTGCGCCGAGACGGTCTCGTCGGCGTATGTGCAGATTGACGATTCTCGCCGAATCGGGTTGTCAGGGGTTCCGGCTGGTCAGCGGGCTGATGTTCAGTAAGGCAAGTTAGGCGGGGCGCTCCCGGTCGCGGACGAGACGGCCTTCAACGTCTTCTCCGCACTGACGGGGACGCTGACCACCCACCACTGGTATCGATTGACCGGGGTTTGCGGGACACCCGACGACACCAGCCGCATCAGAGCCTTCAGTGGCGATGGACCGAGTCACAACGGCTCGCTGACGCCACTGGCCGATTGGTTGCTGCTCAAGGCCCGCTACCTGGCGGCTGGGGACACGTTCGGGAGCGGAGGGCCCACAGGCAAGGTGCGCTACGACAACCTCAAGCCCGCGGTGGCCCGGGTGCTGGGTTTCTCCCGGGCCCGGGTGGAGTCGGAGCGGTGGGTGGCCTTCCGCAGCTGGGCCGGGATCGATGCCTTCTACTGCCGGCCTGGGTTGGTCGGCGCGCACAAGAAGGGCGGAGTGGAGGGCCAGATCGGCTGGTTCCGTCGCAACCACCTGGTGCCCGTCCCCGATGTCGCCTCGATCAGCGAGCTCAACACGCTGATCGACCAGTGGGACGTCAAAGACGAGCAGCGCCGGATCCGGATGCGCACCCAGACCATCGGCGAGCGCTTCGCCCACGAGCGAACCCTGAGTTTCACCGTGTTGTGCCCCAGGTAGGGGGCTGAACCGTGCAGTTGGTCGCCGGTGGGTTGCCAGCTGAGAAGGGGACTTGATGGCCGACCGTCCTCGCTGAAGTGCACCATCTTGCCCCTGTTGAGGAGGGTGCTGACTTTGGTGCCATCGGCATAGCGCACGCCGGGGCGCATCATTGTGGCCGGCGAAGGCTCGGGGTGGAGGGCAGTGGGGTGGCGCCGAGGTCGGTGCAGTGTGTGATCGTCGCATCGTCAGCCGCCACCGCATGGCGCGCTTCCGCCTGCCGGACACGATGGATGATTTCGGCAGGTCCGCTCGACGCCAGGACGGCCATGACCTCTGGCCAATCGGCGAGCTGGAACTGGTCCACGATGCGGCTGGCTCCATTGCTGAGCAGAACGGCGCCGGTCAGTTCGGAGATCGGGCAGCTTCCGGTGATCGCCTCGTCTGCCGCCTGCGGATCGTCCTTGGCCAGCCAGAACCCGCCTGGCTGGTTGCGGTTGGCGCGCAAGTCTCGCAGGAGTCGGTGGTACTCGTCGCTACCCTTGGCGGCGGCCTCGATCGCGGGCTGGTACGACCGGCTGATGATCACCTCCCGGGGATCGGAGACGACGAACGGCGCATCATCCGCTCTGTCGAGCGCGAGGACCGAGTCACCGAGCACCAGGTATTCGAGGAGGCCGTCCGACAGGCGCAGGATGGCTACGGTCGCCGACGGGCTGATGGGGTTGGCGACGTCGCACGTGTCACGATGATCGTTGGTCACCTGCTCGATGGCCTCGGCGAGCAGCGCAGAAACACTGCGGTCCTGCACGAGCGACAAAAGGCCGAGGAGCCTGCCTCCCAGGCGATTGGCATACCAGGCCACGCCGTGCCGACAGATCGATTCGGTGCCGGGGATGCCGGCGCCGTCAATCAGCACCGCTGCCGTCGGTCCGGCGCAGGTGAAGTCCTCGTTCGCGCGGTCAGTCCGTTTCGGAGCGCTCGTCATCGTCACCCGCATGTCCTGCCGCCGCCTTCCTTCCGATCAAGGCGTCGACCATACAACCGTCGACCCACTTGGAGCACACTTCTGCCGCCGCGCAGACGCGATGAGCCCACAGTCTGGCCCCTGATCAGTCTC
Source organism: Nonomuraea deserti (assembly GCF_004348685.1). Taxonomy (GTDB): domain Bacteria; phylum Actinomycetota; class Actinomycetes; order Streptosporangiales; family Streptosporangiaceae; genus Nonomuraea; species Nonomuraea deserti. The sequence goes on from NZ_SMKO01000040.1 coordinate 22,404, forward strand.
CGGATTCGCCGCGAGCGGAGTGCCGACCGCGATGAAGTGCAGGTCCGCGAAGTCGGCGGCCTCGGCCATGTCGGTGGTGAAACGCAGCCGGCCCGTCGCGGTGTGGGCCGCGAGCAGCTCGGCGAAGCCCTTCTCGTAGAAGGGGGCGACACCGATGGCCATCCGCTTGCACTTCTCGGGGTCGAGTTCGACGCCGATCACCTCGTGGCCGAGTTCGGCCATCGCGGCGCGTGAGGGGCGCCGAGGTGACCGCAGCCGATCACGGATACGCGCATCATGATCCTGTTCGTTGGATTGGGCCTGTTAGGGCGCACTGTCGGTGCGACCCAGCAAGCTATCCCGAACGAGGGCCGGGGCGGGGCCCTTCAGGACGTCGCGTCGATCTTGATGTTGAGCATGCCGCACAGCCGCATCAGCGCGGGGATAGCAGCGTCGCGGACGACGACGTCGCCGTCGCGGGCTCCTCGATCGGGTACTCCTCGAACACGCCGTTCTGCACGAGCCCTTCCGGGTCCACGTAGAAGATGCGCATGCCGCGCTCGCGGGCGCGGGCCTGGACCGTGCGCCGGTCGGCGTGCAGCCCGATCACCAGCAGCGCCTTGGCCTCGTCCAGCAGCGCCGCCTTCAGCGCCTGGTGGGCGAGGGTCGGCTCGGCGGTGAAGCAGGCCGCGAACATGCGCACCAGGTCGGCTGCCTTGCCGGTCGCGTCCAGCAGCATCTCCTGCACCAGCGTGTCCGCCTCCGGGCTCATGGTGAAGGCGTGCGACTGGGTCCATCGTTATCTAGGCTTGTCAAGCGAACCTGCAGGTCAGCCGCTTGAAGGCATGTCAGGCACGTCAGGCAAGTAGACCCCAGCATGCCGAGCATGGCCCAGGCCGGCGCGAAGGTATTCGAGCATGTGGGGAAGCGGTTGATCAGAGGGTGGGTTCAGCATTCTCGACGATCTTGGGTCTGTGAGTGCCGTAGTAGTGACCTCCTGAGAGGGTCGGCATCAGGAGGATCGCTCGTCGCCTCTGATGCGGGCGTGCAGGTGCATGTCGTGCCGGCCGTCGGAGTGGACGGCGTCGCTGCGCTTGGTGCCCTCCAGGAGGAAACCGCATTTGACGGCGACCCGGCAGGAGGCGTGGTTGCGGGTCGAGTGGTCCAGATGCAGACGGTGGAAACCAGCCTCGCCCAGTGCCCAGACGCTCAAGGCCGTCAGTGCGCGGGAGGCCACCCCTGCTCGGCGGGCGTGCGGGAGCACCCAGTATGCGCATCCCGCGACACCGTCATCGAGATTCACTGAGCCCATGGCGATGCGCCCCAGCACTTCACCGCCGCCGTGGGTCACCGCCCAGCTCGCGCCCGTCTCCTGCGCCCAGGCCTGGCGATACTGCTCGAACCACTCACGGACCTGATCTTCAGACGCGGGTTGACGAGTGTGCCAATGCCGGATTTCGAGGTCCTGGTAAGCGGCGAGGAAGACTGCGGCGTCAGAAGGCTCCCAGGGTCGCAAGAGCAGGCCGCCGGGGGCGGAAAGCGTCGGTTGCGGGCTGGCGGCGAGGGTTCCAGCGGGGATGGCCGGCGGCGTCGAAAGAGTTGATCTCACGCCGTATCCTCTTCCGGCGGCGATGATCTGTGTCAAGTTGCTGCAGGCTCGTGAAAGGCGCGGGTGCGCGGGCGGCTGGGCCTCGCTCACACGATGATCCCAGACGCCCACTGCCCTCAGGTCAGGAGGCCCAGGGTTTCGGGCGTTTCCCAGGCTGTCAGCTGCCGCTCGGGGTCGGTTTCCTCCTGCGCGCACTGGTTGATCAGTTCGGCGAGGGCTTGCCGGTCCTGCTCGGGGAGGTCCTGCAGAAGGGCGATCACCGGCTCCAGCACCTCCATCGTGGCCTCGGGCGCGATGGCGTCGTCGTCGCTGAGGTCGAGCCTGATGACGATCTCCGTGAGGGCCTTGGCAAGGGTGCGTTCGAGCGCGGTCATGAGAGGCTCCTCACTGGTCGTTGAGGGGCGGCGGGCCTGGTCAGCCTGCAGTCGACTCGGTGAACCGGGCTTCCAGCTCGGCGATCACCTGGGCCAGCAGGCCGGTGTTCTCGCGCCGGACCACCTGCGGGCCGACCTTGTCGAGCCCGGCGACCTTGGTGATGCACTCGTCGGCGGCTTGGGCCATCGTGGCGAACTCCGTGCGGGCGATGGAGCGGGGGTTGCCGGCCTCGAAGGTGGTGCGCGGTGCATGTCCTTGACCGATGTCATCGCCGCTCGTGCGGCGGACATCGCGTCGCGGGCGCTGAACCCATCGCCGTTGCCGCGGCGCATGTAGCGGGTGACAAAGACCCGCCGCCGGGCCGGGCCGGCCGAGGGCATGAACCTTTCCAGGCGGTCGCCCCGGTTGGCCGCGATCTCGCGGACGACGCGGACGGCCCGCCGCAGCCGGTGACCGTTGGGCATCCCGACGCCGGCGGCGATGTCGGCGTAGCTGAGCTCGCGCCCGTGGTTGCTGCGCAGCCAGATCATCACATCAGCGACGTCGGGCTCGGCCTGCGTCCAGCCCATCGCGTCACGCCGTGACGTCTGCCGCTGGCTCACAGCAGCTTGCCGTTCTCGTCCAGGAACTTCGCCAGCGCGGCGTCGTCCAGGGCCGAGCCGGTGGCGATGTCGCGGACGGCGGTGATGGCCGCCTCGGCGCCGTCGCAGAGCTCGGCGATGGCCTGGGCGCGGTCGGCGGTGAAGCGGATCTGCTGCTTTTTGCAGCAGCGACAGCGCCCGCGAGGCGGCCATGCGGATCTCGGCGGCCATGGCGTTGAAGACGTCCATGGACGCCTCGGCCTCGGATCCGTCGCGGGCCGCTCGGGCCTGGGCGGCGAAGGCCTCCCGCTCGGTGCGTCGGGCGTCGTATTCGCTCTGCCGCTGCCTGGTGACCTCGGCGGCCGCGGCGCGGTCGGCCGCATCGGCGGCGGCCTGGCGGGCCTCGAACTCCTCCAGGGCCTCTCGCGCCGCCGCCCGGGTCGCCTCATCGGCCAGCAGAGCGGTCTTGACCGCCGTCGGATGGCCGATGACGTCACTGATGGCCGAGGGACGGGTCCCGGCCTTGGCCGCCTCCCGCTCGATCGCCTCGCGCCGCTCGGCCGAGATGGGCCTGGCCTCCCAGCTGCGGTAGTAGCCGTTCTTGCCGAAGAACGGATACTGCTCGACGTCGGGAAGCTCGACATCCGCGCCCGGCTTCAGGTCCATGGCATGCGGGACGATGCCGTCGGCGGCCAGCCGGTTCCAGGCCTCCCAAAGAGCCATGACGCGCTTGGCGCTGGTGCCGGTCCGGCGGGCGAACTCCCGGGCGCTGATGCGCCGGAAGGTGTTTCGGCCGAAACGCCTGGACTGATGTTCGAGCCGGACCCCGTCGCCGTCGCCTGGCGCGACCCGTCTGGCCACCAGGTAGGCCAGCATCCACGGGCCTTTGCGCTCCAGGGTGGCGAACTGGGCGATGTCCGCGCCACCACGGTAGAGCGACACAATCGTGGTGTTCTCCCAGCGGACGGCGCTCTTGCCGGCCATGGTGACGGTCGTGCCCGTTCCCCGCCACGTTGCATGCGGTCCTTGGCTCCTGATCGCGCCCTGACCCGTTACCGCGCCAACGGTCGGCGATCCACATCGCTCACCCGGTTGCTCAAGGGCAGGGTGTGATGTTGGGTTTGGCGGTTTTGCGGCGTGGAAACTCTAGATCCGATCCGTCGGATTCGAAAATCGTTATCCCGACGGTCAATGCGACCTCAGCAGGTTCAGCATTCAGGTGGAGCGGGAGCCCGTAGCGCAAGTGCGTATAGCCATGGTTGGTGTCTTCGGTGACCTCGATCGTCCAGCCGAACTCATCGTCCCAAGCCAGCAACGTTGATTCGGCGCCCGGGCAGCTGAGGAATACTTTTGTGGCGCCGCTCTGGATGGTCTTGATGCCCAGCGTTGTCAGGTCGTCAACAACGGCCTCGAAATAGCCCACAGGATGTGTACGGTCCGGCCTGTGCTTGCTCATCTGCGTTCTCTCTCTCGACCTCAGGAGAACGATGCTCCCACTCCACCTCTAGGATGAGAAACGACCGGCAAGCTGTCGAGGATTGCTCGACACCTTCTTACTGGAGGGGAGCCGGCCGTGCCGTAGGGCATGGGCGCCTGGCGCGCGAACGTGACGTTCCCGGACGCCCACGCCCCGGATGCCACAAGACGCCACCGTGAGCATGAGATCCTGGGCGAAGGCTGCGGGTCGGTGACGGTAGAAGATCAGTCGGATCGTCCTGGTTGATCATCGGGGAGGCCGGCCGTCACGGTCACCGCTGATCGAGGCGTTCAAGTGGACGAACGCCGGCAGGTCCGCGACCGGCACGGTCCAGCTCTTCTCCGACTTCTACCAGGTCGACGCGTCCTTGCTCGGCCGCACTGTTGAGCTGGTCTTCCACCCTTCGGTCCTAACATGGCGAGGCCGCTGGAATGGTGGGCCGCAGGAGATGGCCATCCCGCAGGCCATCACTCGCAACGCCCGCCCCAAGGCCAGATTCGAGATGCCCGCGGCGCCCGTACCTGCCTCGGCTACCTGCGGCTGCTGGAGGCCAGCCACGATCAGCACGTGGCCACCGGCATCAACTACGCCGCCCTGATCGACCCTCGTCAGCAAGCCTCTGACCAGGGCAGCGGCCACGGTGTTGACGAAGAACAGCCCGGCGATGATGCGCCATGGCCGGTCAGGACGACACCTCGCCCGGCCTCGGCCCCGGCAGCGAGCTCGCGACTGATCCCGAGACCGACCGGTGGGGCCCCAGCCTCCGACCAGCCTGCCCCGCAGACCGCCCTGGTCCGGCCGGCCCTCGTTCCTGACTCCTCCAGCGCCCGCTCCGCCCGGTTCCCGCGGCGAGAAAGCGACGACAACTCTCCATGATGGCCAAGGCTTGTCGAAGACCCCGATCGGGCGGGGCCTGGCACCCGCCATGCTGCACCGCCATGCCGCCCACTCCGAGGCCATCGCCCGCCATCGCCCGCCATCGCCTGGTGCGTCGCTGAACGAGCGTTGGGCGTGGTCACCGGCGAAGTCGGAGCCGGCAAGACCGCCGCGACCGGGGCCGCGATCTTCCGTCTCGCCCGGCCCGGCACATCGCCATCTACCTCGGCAACGCCGACGTCGGAGTACGCGGCATCCACGCCGCCATCGTCACCGCCCTCGGCGGGGTCCCCAAGATCCAGAAGGCCACCCTGATCCCTCAAGCCAACGACATGCTGGCCACCGAACAAGCAGAGCGGGGCCGCACACCCGTGCTCGTGATCGGTGGAGGCGCACATGCTGGCCCATGACCAGCTCGAATCGGTGCGCATGCTGACCTGACGCCGGACCGTGATGATGCCGCTGGTCGCCAGGAATGCCCTGACGACCACATTCACGCACTCGGCGAGCGGCATACCGATAAGTTCGATTCCCGAGCAGGTCATAAGCTTCGTCTCTATTGAAAGCCGGGCACGCGGCCTGCGTCCTGAGTGGTCTAGAATCACGCCGGGTGGGACTGATTTTCAACTCTGTGGCCAGCGAACTCCAGCTGGTGCAACGGGTGTGGTCGGCGAGCTGTGCTGCTACGACCGGTTTCAGCTCAGCGGCCAAAGCCTCATCCATGATCGCGTTTGCGCGGGGCCATGACGGATTGACGGTGCACGTGCGCGGACCGGAGACGCGGGGCACATCGCTGACTTGCCTGGAGGGCTGGGAGTTTTTCGGTGTGGAGTTGCGGCTTGGTGCTTATCTGCCGCTGTACCCGCCCTCCGGTCTGATCGACCTCAGGGATGCGTTGTTGCCGATCCTGCCGGGCGGCCGGATCTTGTTGGACAACCGGGACTGGGAGATACCGACCGAGCAGAACATCGACGTCTTCGTCAACCGGCTGGCACGCGCAGGTTTGTTGTTCTTTGACCCTCTCGTCGACGAGATCCGGCACGGCGAACGGCCACGCGGCATGTCGGAACGGATCGCGCAGATACGGTTCCGCCGGGCCGTCGGGATCTCGCACCGCAAGCTCGCCAGCATCGAGCAGGCACGGCACGCCGCGCAGCTCCTCATGGCAGGCAGATCGATCGCCGACGTGGTCACCGAGGGCGGTTATTACGATCATTCACAGCTCGCGCGAGCGATGCGGTGGGCGACCGGTCACACCCCGGGCGAGTTGCGGTCCGGTGTCTCGTTTCTGGCGTTGTGATACGGGTTTCGGTTCGATACAAGACGGACGGATCAGCTGGATGGTTGACTCCCTGACGTGCGAAAACTGATTGAATACAACCATCTCTCGATCGACGGGATAATGTCCGGCGACGCCTGGTGGGCCGGGCAGGAGAAGGTCGTCCCCAACGATGCCCACTTCGCCTATCAGCTCGGGTTGCTGTCCTCGGCGGTCGGTCTCGTGCTCGGCCGGGTGACCTATGAGGGCTTCGCCCAGACCTGGCCGACCTCGACCGGCGATGTCGCCGACAAGATCAACTCCCTGCCCAAGTACATCGCCTCCACCACGCTGACCGAGACCACGTGGAACGCGAAGGTGCTGGCCGGCGATGCGGTCGAAGCGGTCGCCCAGCTCAAGAAGGCCGGCGACGGCACATTGGTGAAGTACGGCAACGGCCCGTTCAGCCGGGCGCTGGTCGAGGCAGGTCTGCTCGACGAGCTGCACCTGAGCATCTCCCCGTTCGTCGCCGGGTCCGGTGAGTCGCTGCTGTCCGGCCTCAGTACGACCGCCATGGATTTGATGAAGGTGACCGAACTCGGTAACGGCACAGTGGTGTTGACCTACAGGCCGAGCCGGTAGACGGTGGCGAGGGGAATCGACATGACTCAGGGTGCGTACGCCTCGGTGAACGGCATCGACCTCTACTACGAGGTCCTGGGCGCCGATCGGCCAGGTCCGCCGCTGATCATGCTGCACGGCGGCGCGTACACGTTCCGTCTGAGCTTCGACTCGCTGCTGCCGGCGTTGACCGCCGAGCGGAAGGTGATCGGCATCGAGTTGCAGGGGCACGGGCATACCGCCGACAGCGACCGGCCCTTCTCCATCCGGCAGTGCGCCGAGGACGTGATCGCGCTGCTCGATCATCTCGGCGTCGAGCGAGCCGACTTGTTCGGCTACAGCCTGGGCGGGCTGGTCTCCACCGAGGTCGCCGTCTCGGCCCCGGACCGGGTCGGCCGGGTCGTGCTGGCGGCCTCCCACTTCCGGTCGACCCGAGCCGAGGCGTACTACCCCGAGATCACGGGCATGGAGCTGGATTCGCCTCGGATGCCGACCGAGGAGGAGTCCGCGGCGATGCAACGCGCCTACGACGAGGTGGCGCCGAATCCCGAGAACTTCCTCCCGTCCGTGATGAAGATCCAGTCGGCAGCGCACGATTTCGAAGGGTGGACCGACGAACAGCTGGCCCGGCTGACGATGCCAATCTTGATCATCATCGGCGACACCGACTTCGTCCGGCTCGAGCACAGCGTCGAGATGAAGCAACTGCTGCCGAACGCGCAACTAGCGATCCTGCCGGGCACGAAGCATATGCAGGTCATCCGGCCCGACCTGGTGCTGCCAATGATCACCACGTTCCTGCGCCAGTGATCAGAGCCGGCGGGTACGGCGCGGCTGGAGGTGACTCGGTTTGGTGGACACCTGATCTCTGGGAACCCTGGTGTCGGGGGAGCAGTTCGTCTGACGCTGCTGCCACCTCCAGCGCCCCGGCTCGTCGTAAGCCATACGGCGGACACCGGGAGTTCACGCGGGATGGGTCAGATCTCACTATTGAACGTAGCTCGGCCAAGTCTTCAGGACTGAATCGGACGGCGCTGGCCCTCGCGTAGCTTGGCTCTGTCGCAGATCGCGTGATCTCGAGTAGCGCAGGGTGCGTCTGCGTAGCAGGTCGAGTTTCGCGCGGCCGAACATTTGGCGTTTGAGCATCTTGACGCGATTGACGTGCCCTTCGACAGGGCCCGAGCTGTGAGGCAGTGTCAGGCCGTTGCGGTCAGCGTCGAGATCCCGGCGGAGGTTGCGGGCGAAGGAAGCCAGCGCGGTGAGTGAATCCTTTTCGGCCGCGGAGATCCAGGCGTCGAGTTGATGGCCGTGGAGTTGGGTCATCATGAGGGCGAAGTCCTGGACGTGCCGGGCCAGCCGGTTCAGAGCGCGGCTGCGTTTGCGAAGGGTTCGCAGCTGAACGGCATCATCGGAGCTCAGGTTGTCGGGGTTGGACATGATCCAGCGGGTGATGTCGCGGCCCGAAGGCGGTGGGGGCGGAGATGGCGATCTGACCGGTACCGGTGCGAAAACGCCGTAGGTAGCGTTGCACTTGCTGCTCGCTGCCGGAGTATCCGAGCGTGGTGATCTCCCGGGTGAGCTGGGCGGCGTTTCGAATGCCCTCGTTCCAGCAGGTCATGCACGGCGGCGTGGTGTCGACGCAGCCGGGTGACGACTTTGAGCTCGCGGTGATGCACCACGGGTGGTGGTTCGGCGGTGTGGGTGGCTGCGGCCTCGGCGGCCAGCGTTGCCGCGAGGTTGTGGCGGGCGGCGGACTGGGCCAGCACGGCGACGGCCCGATCGGCGAGCGGGCCTCGGGCGCCTCGGCGAGATCGGCCATGGTGGACAGTTGAGCGGGGATGAGCGGCAGTAAGGGCCGGCTGCCGATGGTGTCCTCGACGCGGCTGTGAAGATCGCCGGGCTGAGACTACTCGTCTGATCGTCAGCGCTCGCGCTCGCTGCGCTCACTTCTGGGCTTTGATGCCGTCCAAGGCCATGGCGAGCACCCGGTCGCGCTGCGCCTCCTGGACGAAGTTCGCTCCGCTGACACCGTTGACCAGGAATAGAATGTCGTCGAAGCTCACGTCGTCCCGGGCCTTGCCCGCGCCCTGGGCGCGCTCGAGAAGAGGCCGACCGGCCGCGTGGATCATGTCGCGGCCGGTTACAAACATCTCCTCGCGGTGCGCGACGGCGTCGTAGATCGCCTTCTTGGTGGTCGCATAGCTGACGAACTGACGCAGCCAGCCCTCCAGGGCATCCCACGGTTCGAGGCCGCTCAACTCGGCTGCCATGCGGGCCAGGGCCTCCACCTCGTCCAGGTAGACGGCTTCGAACAGGTGCTGGCGGGTGGGGAAGTTGCGGTAGAGCGTCGCGATGTTGACCCCTGCCCGCCGGGCGATCCCCTCGAGCGAGGCGCCGGCGCCCTCGGCGCCGAACGCCTCACGGGCGGCGTCGAGCAGGGCGTCGAAGTTGCGGCGTGCGTCGGCGCGCGCAGGCCGACGCACGGTGAAACGGGGTTCGGCTCGCGTGCCGGGCTCGGTGGCACCCAATGACATACCTCTTTCTGCGACACCGACCTTGCTAAGTGAAGGGCTGCCTGCGTTAAAGTCAAGGCATGCCTTCGCTTATGCGAAAAACCCTTCCTACATTATCCCGGCCCGGCAGGAGACCATGACCACCATCGGCTTCATCGGCAGCGGAAACATCGGCAGCACTCTCGCCCGCCTCGGGGTCGACGCCGGCCACGACGTCGTCCTCAGCAACAGCCGCGGCCCGGAGACCTTGCAGAACTTGGTCGCACGGCTCGGCCCGCGCGCCCGCGCGGCGACCCCTTCCGAGGCCGCGACCGCCGGCGACATCGTCGTGGTGACCATCCCGATCAAGGCCTACCGGCAGGTCCCCGCGGAACCCCTCCGGGGCCGGGTCGTCATCGACACCCTCAACTACGACCCCGCCCGACAGGGCAGCGTCCCCGAGATCGACGCCGGCGACACCCCGGCCCACGTCCTGCTCCAGACCCACCTGACCGGCTCAAGCGTCGTCAAGGCGTTCAGCAACATCTTCTTCAAGCACCTGGCCACCCTGGGACGCCCGGCCGGCGCCCCGGACCGCAGCACCCTGCCCATCGCCGGCGACGACGCCGCCGCCAAGAAGGCGGTCGCCATCCTGATCGATTCGCTCGGCTATGACACGTACGACGTGGGCCCGCTCGCCGAGAGCCGCCGATTCGCGCCGGGCACACCCGCCCAGCACGCCTACCTCGACCCGGCCGGAATGTTCGCCGCTCCCGGCCGTCCCGCATCCGCGGACGATCTCGCCAAACTCCTCAACACGTGAGGAACGTCGTGACCGACCGACGCATCGTGATTCTATCTGCTATACAACAAGTAACACACATCGCTTCAGAGGGACATCTCATGCTGCAGGCAGAGATCCACCAGAGAACACCGACCCTCCCCATCGTCGCGTGGACCCGGTTATCCACGCGGGAGGTCGGCCCGCTCGAGCACAGCACACGGGCCGCACGGCCCGAAGGGACGGCGAACCGATGACGCAGCCCGCCAACCAGCAGGCCGCGTCGTCCACCACCGCCCCGCGGCTTCTTCATGTCGACAACCTACGCACCGCTCTGATGGCACTCGTGGTGATCCACCACTCCGTGATCGCTTACAGCAACATCCCGGACTGGTACTACACGGAACCACCGGCCGACTCCTCAGGAATGCTGCTGGACCTCCTGCTCCTGTTCAACCAGGCGTTTTTCATGGGCGCCTTCTTCCTCGTCTCAGGACTTTTCGTGCCACGGTCCTACGACCGCAAGGGGGCCGGGCAGTTCCTGAGGGAGCGGCTGCTGCGTCTGGGAGTCCCGCTGCTGCTGTGGCTGCTGCTGATCCGTCCCCTGGTGACCATCGGCAGGTACGCCACAGCCAGCGAAGCCGCCGCCCGGCAGGGAACCGAACTGCCCTACTGGAAGTTCTACCTGCTCCACTACACACCGGGTCCGATGTGGTTCGTCGAGGTGCTGCTCGTGTTCAGCGCGCTCTACGTCCTGTGGCGGCGCCTGGCCGGCCAGGGCCGGAGCGCGCCCGGGACGACCCCGGCCACCGGCCGGGCGCCCGGTACCGTCGCGATCGTCGGGTTCGTCATGGGGCTGTCACTGGTGACGTACGTGTGGCGCATGGTGGTGCCGATGGGCGTTACGGTGCTGGGGCTGCCGTCCCCCGGCTACCTGCCGCAGTACGCGGCGCTGTTCGTCGTCGGGCTGATCGCGGCCCGGCGCGGCTGGCTGGAGAGCCTGCCCAGAACAGCCGGCCGGGCCGGGTTCGCCACCGCAGCCGTCGCCACGGTGGTGCTCGTCCTCGTCGTGGGCTCCTACAGAGAGGTGAGCCTGGGCCACGGAACCCTGCCGTCCCTGCTGACGGCCATGTCGGAGTCGGCACTCGCCGTCGGCATCATCCTCGGCCTTATGGTGCTGTTCAGGGAACGCCTCGGCCGCCAGGGCCGCCTCCGCCGGTTCCTGTCGACGCACGCCTTCACCGTCTACGTCATCCACCCGGCCGTACTGGTCGCCCTGGGCTACGCCCTGAGCGGCGTACAGGCGCCCGCGATCGCCAAGGCCGCGCTGCTCACCGCCATCGGGCTGCCGCTGTGCTGGGCGACGGCGTACCTGGTGCGCGCCCTGCCGGGCGCCCGGAAGGTGCTGTAGATCCGTAGGGAGGGGGCGACGGCACGTGGCCAAGACGGCCAGTGACAGGCCATCGCCCCCACCACATCAATCACCCGGCCACGTCGCCCGGCCGCAACGGCGAGGGACCGGTCGCGGCCGGTTCCTGGACCAGGCCGAGCAGGCCCGCCGCGACGTGAGCGGGCTCTCCACCGTTCTGCAGTTGGGCGCGCTGGAGACCATCGCCGCCACGCACGCCCCCGCGGTGCTGGCCACGCTCGCCGAACGACGTCCCGGCGTCAACGTCGTGGTGCGGCCCAGCACGAGTCGCGCGCGGATGTTCGACGCCATCGCCGCAGGGCGCCTGGAGGCGGCGCTTGTCCTCGACACCGGTGACGCGCTGGGAGACCTCGGCTTTCCCGCGCCGCCGCATCCTCTGGCGTTTGTCGATGTGGCCACGGTGCCGCTCGTCCTGGTCGCCGCCCCCGGCCACCTGCTCACCACGCGCAACCGGCTGACAGCCGGCGACCTGGCCGGCGAACGCCTGCTGAGCAACGTACCGGCCTGCTCGTTCTGGATGGCGGCCGATCACGCCATCGGCCCGGCTCCCGAACGGGTGCGCGCCGGCGGAGTCTCGGTCATGCGCGCCTGGGCCGAACAAGGCCTTGGCATCGCCCTGCTGCCCGACTTCGCGGTCGAGGCGGCCCTGCGGTCCGGGACACTCACCGCACTCGCCTTCCCCGCACCCGAGCTGAGCCTGCGGCTGGTGTGGCGCGAAGACCGGGAGGATCTGCCTGGCCTGCGTGACCTGCTCTACGCGGTCGGCGCTCAGGGTCTTTCGACCACCGACCTCAATCAGGCCGACGGCCCGTCTCGGGTAAGCAACCGTTCTTGAGTCGTCGATAGTGCTCGTCGGTTGTCCGGCGACCGGCCCTATGGCGGGCTGATGGCGGTGAGCATGCGGGCGAGCTTCCAGGGCCGAGGGCCCCAAGCGGCAAGCTTTCCGCCCAGAAGCGGTTTAGTTATGCCTTGTCGGCCGATGAACACCAGCATGAGAGCCGCGGGGTCGGCGGACAGGTGGGCGTCGACGTCGTGTGCGGGTCCCGGGCCGAGGGTCAATGAGCCGCGGTCAAAGGCCATCAGCGTGCGTCCGCCTCCACGCAGGCGAAGGTCGAAGCGGGCTCGGAAGGATCCGGCCTTGTCCTGGTTCACCAAGGCCGTGGGCGGCAGTGCCGCGATGAGCGGCAGCACGCCGCGCTCGATCGCGAGCAGGGCGTGGTGGCGCTGGATCGGCCACGAGCGCCCGGTGGCCGTGGCGATGTCGTGGCCGTGGATCAGGCATTCCTCGAGCAGGTGACACGCCACCGCCGACGGCGGCAGGCGGGTGCCTTGCAGCCAGTCGACGGTGGCCGCTCGCGAACGGGAGGCGATGGCGTCGAACTCGCCGGCGAGCGTGGCGATCCGATCGGCGAGTACGGAGGAGGCCCGTTGGCCGTCTTGGGCCAGCATCTTGGCGTTGACCTCGCCATCCCGGCCGGCGTCACCGTGGCGTCCGGGATGGTCGTGCGGCGATGGCGTCGGCGTCGAAGCGGAAGACATGAGTCAGGTGAGCCGCGACATCGCCGACCGTCCATGCTCCGACCGACACGGCGTGCGGGTCGGGGATGCTGCGCACCAGGGCGACCAGGCGGGGAACGACCTCCCGCAATGCCGCACTGGCCTGGGCCATGGTGTCGGGCGTACCGCTGTGCGCCGCGGCCGAGATCATGTCAGCGCCTTTCTTGGTTGTCAGAGCCAGGTCTCGCCGGGGTTGGAGGTGTCGGTGATCGGGCCTTCGTGCGGGCCACCCGTACCGGCGATGGGCTGGATATTGTCAGGCGCGCTTGAGAATGTGAGGTTGCCGCCATGAGTCGGAGCTATGGCCAGTACCGCGGTCTCGCCCGGGCGCTCGACATCGTGGGCGACCGATGGAATCTGCTCATCGTCCGCCAGCTCCTCATCGCTCCCGCCCGCTACCGCGAGCTGCTCGATGGGCTGCCCGGCGTGGCCACGAACCTGCTCACCGACCGTCTGCGCGACCTTGGGAGCGCCGGCGTGGTCGAGCGGCGGCTGGCCGAGGAAGCCAACGCCATCGTGTACGCGCTCACCCCCTGGGGCACCGAGCTACGGGAGCCGATCGAGGGCCTCATCAGCTGGTCCACGCCGCTCATGGCGCGCGGGCCGGGCGGCGACCGCTTCCAGACCAACTGGCCCATCGTCGCTCTCCGTGCCTTGCTCACCGGCAGCGTGACCGCACACCAGGCGCAGACGGTGGGGATCGCGGTCGACGGCCGGCTGCTCCAGGTACGGGCGACGGACTCGGGCATCGAGGTGAGCCCGCATGAGGGCGGCGATCTCGATGCCGTCCTACGCGCTGAGTCCTTGATCGTTCTCGGGCTGGCGGCGGGTGCGCTCACCTTCGACGATGTCCGTGGGCTCGTCGAGATCGAAGGCGATGAAGCCGCCGCACGAGTCCTTTTCACGGAGGGCGGCCGGAATGCGGCGGTAGGGGATCGCGGGCCGGCGTTGTAGCTGTTCAGGACGGGGAACTGGGCCGATGCCGGGTGCCGTCCGCCGCCCTGGACGGCACCCGGGTGAAGCAGGCGCCGGGTCAGGCCGTTTGCCTGCTCCCGGCTCCACCGCTGATCGGCCCAGTCCGGATCCAGCGGGGTGCAGGCGATGTGGTTGGTGTAGTCCGAGAGTGTCTTCATGCCGACGCCGAGCACGACGTCCAGCACGTGGTTCAGGTGCGGTTGGAGTCGTCGGTCACGCCGACGTGCGCGCCGACGTCATCGCCGCGGGCCACCTCCAGCACCGCCTCCAGCAGTCCGGGGAAGCGCGCGTTCAGGTCCTCGCGGCGCAACTCGACGAAGCAGCGGGTGCCTTCCTGGCGGGTCCGAGTGAGGCCAGCGTCACGCAGCACGCGCAGATGGTGGCTGAGCGTCGACTTGGCCACGGGGGCGCGCAGTTCGCCCCAGCCCCGTTCGCGGCCGTCGGCCAGCACGCGCACCAGCCCGACACGGATCGGGTCGCTGAGCGCGCCCATCACCGCGACGAGGGTCATCTCCTCGAGCCCGGGGTGCCGTGCTTGTTTCACAGTCACCATGCTACCTTGTTCGATGTTTTACGAACAGCGAACAAGGGAGTCATGGTGCACGACCGGCCGCACCCACACCTCAACGCAGACTTCACCGACAAGGTGGTCATCGTCACCGGTGCCGGCTCCGGCATCGGCCGCGCCGCCGCCCGCGCCTTCGCCCAAACCGGAGCCCACGTACTCGGCGTCGCCCGCCGCAACCAGACCCTGGAGGAGACCGCCGCCGGCCAGCCCCGCATCGCCGTACACGCCGCCGACCTACGCGACCCGCATGCGCCCCAGCACGTCATCGACACCGCCATCCGGCTCTGGGGCAAAGTGGACGTGCTGGTCAACAACGCCGGCGCCACCAAGGTGATGCCCCTGGGCGAGGTCACCGCCAACGCCATCGCCGACCTGTTCGCGCTCAACGTCACCGCGCCCAGCCTGCTCGCCGGCGCCGCACTGCCGCACCTGCGCGCCGGACACGGCGCGATCGTCAACGTCTCCAGCACCTATGGCCACCGCCCGCTGCCCGGCGCCGCCCACTACGCCGCCTCCAAGGCCGCCCTCGAACAGCTCACCCGCAGCTGGGCGCTGGAACTGGCCGCCGACGGCATCCGCGTCAACGCGCTGGCCCCCGGCCCCACCGAGAGCCAGGCCCTGTCCGCCGCCGGCCTGACCGAGGCCGTCGTCGAAAAGATCAAGCAGGAGGAGGCCGCCCGCATCCCGCTGGGCCGTCGCGGCACCCCCGAGGAGGTGGCTGCCTGGATCGTCCACCTCGCCGACCCCGCCGCCACCTGGATCACCGGGCAGGTCCTCACCATCGACGGGGGCCTGGAACTCACCTGACAGCCCGTTTACTAGACCATTGTCCCGGCCGCCGAGGCGCGCAAGACCAAGAAGACGAGGGTTGTTCAGATGCTGCGAGCGATGCCCGGTTATGGTCCGGCGCAGGTCGGCGCGTTGATGGCGATCTGCGGGGTCGAGATGAAGCGAGGGGTCGGCGGCCCGGAGCAGGCGCAGCAGCGCTCCTCACTCCCGCGCCGATGCCCGACCTCGGACCCGAGGTCCGCGCCGCCCGCAGGCCGCGTGCCCGCTCGCTGCGGGAACGACCGCTCAGGCCTTTCGCGGCGGCGTTGCTGCTCGCCGTCGCGCTGGCCGACACCCCGCCGCGCCTGCCCGACGGCTCCTACCGCGTGGACATCCACGACGGCTACGACGATGTCGACCTGGGCCGCGTTAACCGCTCCGGCCGCCGCCGGCAGGCCCTGAACCCTGACGGGCGCACGGTTGTGCACCGCGCCGAATCCCGCACCGAGGCCGTCCCCGGCTGCTGGCCACCCCCGGCCCTCTGCTCGGCGACCCCGCCGACACGATCCTGCACGACCTCTCCGAGCTCATGCGTCAACTGGAGAACGGAGGGACACCTGCCCGTGCGGCCGCCGGAGCCCTCTGGAGATAGGCGAACTGCTGATCAACGACACGCTGATGAGCTGCCGCCGCAGATGGATCTGCCGCAACCGCTGGCGCGTCCCGGGCGAGGTGACGCACATGACGTGCCCCTGCTGCTGGACCCACCAACAGGGGCCGGCAGCTTAGCAACTGGCCGCCTCGGTCCCGACACGATGGCCTCGACGGCGGATCTCCGTCCAGGAGAAATGCGGCATCGGCTCGTAGTATCCAATGCCATAGCTCGTGGGGGTGACCGTGCAGGACGATCTGCTGGTAGTCGGCTTAGACCTCACCACAGGGGGCGAGGTGCACGTGGCCGATCGCCCGGCGCAGGACTGGCGACAGCTCGGGTACGGCGCTGCCGGGACGCTGGTGTGCTTCTTCTGCTTCCACGGCGTCGACGCCGCTGCGGGCACTCGCGTGCCGCTGGTGACCAAGGGCCGATTCGGCGGCCGCGTCCGCACTCACTTCGCCCACCCACCCGGTCAAGCACCCGCCGGCGGCGGACACATCCCGAGACGATCTGGCACTTATCCACCAAGCACGTCCTGGCCCGATGGGCGCGCTCGTGTCCAGGCGTGGCACGTGTATCTGGAGCAGTGGACACCTGCCCGCAAACGCCGGGCCGATGTAGCCGTTGAACTCACCGATGGTGCCCGCCTCGCCCTGGAGGCCCAGCAGGCGTACGTAAGCGACGAGAAATGGTGCGCCCGGCATCGCGACTACGTCGCCGCCGGGATCACGGACGTGTGGTTCTGGAGACGCAACGCCGACATCCCCCGGCGCATCCTCGCCGAAGGCGTGCCAGCGTGGCTTATCCACACCGGCGCCAGCGTGGCAGCAACGACCATCGAGACCTTTATCGGGCGCCCACATCCCAAGGGCTGGCGATGGTGGAACGAGCCCGACCCATCGATGTACACGCTGCATCATCCACCGTGTCCCGCTGACGACATGGTGGCCCACTTCCCGAGACCATCGGTTACCGGACGCGACGCTCCGGCAACACCCATCTCCGCAGCTTGCCGGGCCGGAGAGGGCCTCCCCCGTCCCACCGCCGCTGTCCATGCGTTCCGCCGGGGAGTTCTGGACGGCTGCTTTCAGGATCTTCACCGCGTCCATGGCCTTACGCCCCGATTTCGAGAGGCTCGGCACTCCCTCGTCCCGCCCAGTAGGCGGGCTGAGCAACGACGCCGCAGGCTTCGCTTCATGCTACGGATCGCACCATCGCTCCCCTTGCAGGGCTTTTGACGCTGGGCTTCGACCCCGCCCGTTTCCAGACGAAACCGCCAGCCTGCTACCGGGCCTCCTGGCAGCTACCCGGGCCGGACTTCCACCGGCAAGCGACGACGAGCTTACGAACAACAAGATTGAGCCGCTATGTCACGGCTTCACCTTCTGCTCTGCTGGGCGCACGAAAAGGCTCACTGACACCTGTACGCAGGCGAATGTCCGACGAATGTCCGGGCATGTGTCCTGGTCGCCCACCTTCCCACAGCCGAGAATCAGTCGTTGTGCAACTCGTTCGCGTCGGAGTGATTTCCTGTGCGGCGGCGCTCGGTCTCGCCGCATTGATCCGCGGAGCATTGATCGTGGTAACCGTGGACGGGTACAGCATGGCGCCTACGCTGAGCCATGGCGATCGGATACTCGTGCTGCGGCGGCGATTCGGTGGGCGGGCACGCCGGGGCTCGATCGTCGTCATGCTCTCGCCCGCCATGGCAGAGGCGGGAGTGGAAATCGCGGCGGACCGACCCGAGCGTTCACTGGTGAAACGGGTCACCGCGCTGGGCGGTGACCCGGACCCGCGGGGTGGCGGCATCGTGCCGGCCGGATCGCTTTTCATCGTGGGCGATTCGGCCTACAGCGTCGATTCTCGCGAATTCGGTCCGATTCCCGCGGAGCTGCTGCTCGGCGTCGTGATTCGCCGGATGTCGGCCGAGCGACCGGGCTCGGATCGGGGACGCTGATCGACCGGATCGAAACTCTCCCGAGTTGTTACGCGCAAGGCGTCGCCAACCGGCTGGAATCGGTTGACGACGCCTGCTACCGAACGGCAGCGCCTAGCACTTGTAGAGGACCTCGACCGTGCAGCCCAGAATCTGCTGGTCCCAGCAACGCCTGATGATCCAGGTGCTTCCGCCGCCCAGCGCGCAGCAGGCGATCATGCAGCGTTCTGACCTGCAGTCCGGGCACAGTGCGGATGCCGATTGCTTGGGAGCGAGGACGGAAAGCAGCCTGTCCGCCATTCGGCCAATGTTTCGGGTCATGGAAAAGCCCTCCTAATGGAGTTGCCGACACCGATCGGCAGGATCTCACACGGTCCTTTCATCGTGACTTCACCATTGCTTCAGCCCGGCTTCCGCACCGATTCCATGAAACGGACGTCGGCGGCTCGGTGCGTCACTTGCGCCACCACTCCCCCCTCGACCACCACATAGGTGGGAAAGACGTTGACGTCGAAGGCCTCCTGCACCGGACCGTGAAATGGCTCGCGGACCACACTGCCCATCGCACCGATCGAGTCCGTCAGTCGGGCGACGTGCGCGCCGCTCTGCTCGCTGTCGTCCGGGACTTCAACTATCACGAACGCCGACACCCCGGAACCCTCCACCGCCCGCAGGCGGTCCGTCAAAGGGAGCACATCCTTCTCGCACGACCCGCAACCGACTGAATAGAACGCGACCAACCTTGTTCCGCTCCGCAGTTCCGCAGGGGAAACGGTACTCCCGTCAGTCGCGAGGGCGGGGGGGAAGTCGGCGATGGCCGAGCCCGGTCGCGGTGCCGTGGGCGACGGACCGACCATGCTCTCCTGCAACCCAGTCAGCTTCTCCGCGTGTTCACGCAGCCTGCGGATCACTCCGAAGGTCAGTAACAGATCGGTGAGCACCAGCAGGATGAGCACTCCGGCAAGCAATTCCATGAAGAATTCCTGTTCGTTGTACGAAAAGATTCAACCGTCTCCCCAGCGCCCGCTGCCTTGTCTTCCGGAAGTGGCCAGAGATCAGGAACATGCTGCCACACGGCTGCTTCATTTCGGTCTCATCCTGGCTTCACGGCTGCTGTGCACCGCCGGTGATTTACTTACTATTGGACGCCGGGCGGTGACGGAGTATGTTGCGGGGATGGTTTTGGCGTCCGTCGAGCTCTGGAGTCCCAACTGCTTGCTTACATTGTGCTGACCTGTCGCATTGTCGTGGCCGGGACATTTCTGCTGTCGCTCGCCGGCAAGGTGCGCGGGCGGAAAGCCTACGAGGAGTTCAGTAGGTCGGTGGCGACGCTGAGCATGGTGCCCGGCCGATGGGTGCGGCCCGCCGCCATGGGTGTGATCGCCGCCGAGGCGACCGCCGCCCTCCTCGTCGCCCTGCCCTTCCGTACCGCGCCAGTGGGATTCGGCGTCGCGATCGGGCTGCTGACCGTTTTCACCGCCGTGATCGTGCGGGCGATGCTGAGCGGGGATCGGGTCCCGTGCCGGTGCTTCGGAGCGTCCGTCACGCCGCTGGGCCTGCCTCACGTGATCCGCAACCTGGCGCTGCTGGCGGCGGCTATCACGGGGTACATCGGATTCGAGAGCGCCGCGCAGAGCCGGCTTTCCACCGGCGGCGTGCTGGTCTCGGTCGCCGCTGCCGCGGTGGCCGGGCTCTTCGCAGTGCGCATCGATGATGTCGTCGCGCTGGTCCGGCCAGAGCGCATGACGGGTGCGAGATGATCCGCGATCTCGGCGCCGCCTGGCGGCTGACCTGGCGGGCGGGTCCCTGGTCGGCGAGCGGGCAGTTGTTGTGCGCGATCGTGGGCGGCCTGCTGCCGGCCTGCGGCGTGTGGCTGACCAAATTGATCATGGACGGGATCGCGACAGGCCGGTCGGGCGCGGAGTTGTTCACCTGGTCGGCCGGGCTCGCCGCCGTCGGACTGACAGGTGCCGCCCTCTCCGAGTTCACCCGGTATCTGCGCGGCCAGCTGAGCAGGAAGGTCGACCGGCTTGTCCAGGCTCGCCTCTACGCCGCGGTCTGTTCCTTCCAAGGGTTGTCCCGATTCGAGGATCCGCGGTTCCGCGACCGACTCCAGCTCGCCACGCAGGCCGGCGGCGGGCTGCTGGAGCCGGCCACCACCGGGCTGTTCACCCTCGGCGGGAGCGTCATCACGCTCGTGAGCCTGCTCGCCACGATCTTCGTGCTGAGCCCGGCCATGGCGGGGCTCGTGCTGCTCGCGGCCGTACCGTCGCTGCTCGCGCAGATGGCGCTGAGGAAGCGCTGGGCCGGAGCCATACTTGAGATCACCCCTGCCAACCGGCGACACCTCTTCTACACCTCGCTCATCACCGACGTGCCGGCCGCCAAGGAGATCCGGCTGCTCGGCCTCGGCGCCTTTCTCCGGCGGCGACTGCTCGGCGAACTCGACACGGTGCACGCCGGCGAACGGCGCATCGACCG
Source organism: Nonomuraea deserti (assembly GCF_004348685.1). GTDB lineage: Bacteria > Actinomycetota > Actinomycetes > Streptosporangiales > Streptosporangiaceae > Nonomuraea > Nonomuraea deserti. The sequence continues at coordinate 42,822 of NZ_SMKO01000040.1, forward strand.
TCAGGAGTTCGGCACCCAGATCCTGTTGTCGGTGCTCGGCGGCGCAATCGCCGGAGCGGGACTGATCTGGGCGATCCAGGGCGCGGCGGACGGCCGGTTGAGCATCGGCGACGTGTCCGCCTTCATCGCCGCGGTCGCGGGCGCACAGCAGTCGCTCGTGTCGCTGGTCAGCGCGATCGCCAACGCCTACCAGGCGCTGCTGACGTTCGCCCACTACTGCTACGTGACCAGTCTGCCCGATGACCTGCCGTCGCCGGCGCCGCGGTCGGAGCGCGCCATGCGGCCCGTGATGCGGCCACTTCGCGAGGGCATCGAGCTGCGTGACGTCTGGTTCCGCTACGACGAAGCGCATCCATGGGTGCTGCGCGGGGTGAACCTGACCATCCCGTACGGACGGTCGGTGGCGCTGGTCGGGCTGAACGGCGCCGGCAAGAGCACGCTCGTGAAGCTTCTGTGCCGCTTCTACGACCCCACCCGCGGGGCAGTCCTCTGGGACGGCATCGACATCCGCGAGGTGGACCCGGCCGAGCTGCGGGACCGCGTGGGGGTGCTGTTCCAGGACTTCATGTCGTACGACCTGACCGCCGCGGAGAACGTCGGCCTGGGCGACCTCAGCGCGTTGGACGATCGCACCCGCATCGAACGCGCCGCTCACGAGGCGATGATCCACACCAGCATCGAAGCTTTGCCTCACGGCTACGAGACCCTGCTGAGCCGCATATTCACCACAGAGCAGGACAAGGACGACCCCACGACGGGCGTCATCTTCTCCGGAGGCCAGTGGCAACGCCTCGCCCTGGCCCGCACCCTCATGCGCGCCGACCGCGACCTGCTGATCCTGGACGAGCCGAGCGCGGGCCTGGACGCCCAGGCCGAGCACGAGGTGCACGCCGGGCTACGCCGGCACCGTGAGGGACGTACCAGTCTGCTGATCTCGCACCGGCTGGGCGCGGTGCGAGACGCCGACCAGATCGTCGTCCTCTCCAACGGTTCCGTGGTGGAGCGGGGCACCCACGACGAACTGACAGCGACCGACGGTGTCTACGCCGGGCTGTTCGCGATCCAGGCGAGCGGATACCGTGCCTCCGATGTTCCGGCCTCCCCTTGAGCTCGGGTACATGCAAACCGGGTGGGCTGTCCGATCACGCAGATCGGACAGCCCACCCCGGGGGCTCCTCACCTCAGCAGCACTGGAAGCACTGGTACCCCCACGGGCTACAGGAGGTGAAGCCCGACTGGTAGCGGCAGCAGGTCCGGAGATAGAGGTACGAACCGAACTGGTCGCGGTCGCACCGTCGTTCCGTCCAGCAGTCCGCCGCCTTGGCGACACCGACGCTCGGGACGAGCAGCGCGGCCAGCTTGTCGCCGACATCCGAAACAAGGCCGATGATCTTTCCCATTTCCTGCCTCCTCTTCCTGATGAACGTGTTCGGCGGCAGCCTAGGCGGGTGCTGCGTCAAACCAGCTTCATCTCGCTTTGCCGCGGGCCGGCCGGCGCGTGCGCCCGGAGGTGAGGCCGGAACGAAGCCGTTGAGGCGTTCACTGGTGAGGCCTCACCACGCGCCAGAAGGGAGCGACGCGTGACCGGCCCAGGTGCAGGAGGCCGTACTTTGCTGCTGACCGTCGTATTGCTGGGAGTGGGCGCCGCGGTGTTCGCCGTGCTGCGGTGGGTGCGGCGCAACACAGTGCTCGTGACGGTTGAGGGGCACAGCATGGAGCCGACCCTCCACGATGGGGACCGGGTACTCGTCCGGCGTCGCAAGGCGGCCCGCCTCAAGCCGGCGGACATCGTGGTGCTCGATCCTCCCGACACGGTCGTGGAAGCAGGTGCCGTGCGGCGCTCCCCTGTGACCGGACTCCAGGTGAAGCGGCTCGTGGCCCTGCCCGGCCAGCCGGTGCCGCCGGAGTTGCGTGCGGTCGTGAGGTCCGACCGGGTGCCTTCGGGGACGGTGCTGGTGCTCAGCGACAACCTGGATCGAGGCCTCGACTCGCGGGCATGGGGTCCCTATCCGGCAGCCGGGGTGCTCGGCGTGGTGCTGTTCCGGCCCCTGGGTGCGATCCCGCCTCGGCGGCCTGGCACAGACTCGTGAGGGCTCGGCTGATGGGCCGGGCCGAGCCCCACGGGTTGGCGTCGCTTCTCCAGCGGAGCGATCAGAAACAACCGGCCAGGGCTCCTGACGTGCCGCCGGTACCGGACGCCCGCAACGAGTATCGCCGCCGGAGCAGCCGCGCCGTACGCCCGCCCGCGCCGGGTGGTACCGCTCGTCCCACGCCCCGGCCCGGCTCCTCGACGATCGACCCCTGGCACTGGAGAAGACGGTGGCACTGGTCACCGGAGCGAACAGAGGGCTGGGCCGCGAGACCGTCCGCGGATACCGGGGCACCACCGGAACGTGCACGCGGCTGGCCCGGTAGGCCTTACCCGCAGCCATGAACCGCGTGAGCAGCCGCGGCTCATGGCTGGGGGTGGCGAGGCACCGATCGCCGGCACCGCCGGGTCCCATCGGGATCCGGCGGTGCCTTGGTGTGCGGCCCGGCTCACGTCGTCAGGCTGAGCAGGACCGTCAGGATCTCCTCCCTAGCGTGACCGGTGGTCGTGCCGAGCAGTTCGCCCAGCGGTTCGATCGCGCGGCGGACCTCCGGCCGGCCCGCGGCCCGGACCGCGCGGCGATCGGCGTGCAGGCGAAGCAGGACCAGGTTCTCCACCAGGACGCTTCCCTGCCAGGTCAGTTTCCTCAGCCCTTCGACGCGCAGGTCGGCCCGGGTGCTGTCGATGTTCTCGATGAACTGGCGCAGCGGCCTGTGCGCAGGTCGGTGCGCGGGGTCAGCCACACCTCCCCGGCGAGTCCTGCCCGCCTCCCACCCGGCCGGGATCGCGCGCAGCTCGGTGAGCACCTCCTCACACGGTCCGCAGCGACGACAGCAGCAGCCCCGGCGACGCTCAGCAGCACCTCACCCTGCCACGTCTCCTCGTCGTCCAGGCCCACCACGACCAGCAGGGCGTGGAACGCCTCCGACCGGGCGGTGTCGGCCGGATTCGAGGCCATCCACGGCATGGGCCGCCTCCACCACGAGCACGGCGAGCACGGCGAGCACGAGCAGGCGCTCGACGACCACCGCCAGGCGCTCCGTCGGCGGGCCGGCAGGGGCGGATCGTGGAGGGGAGATCGAGGGTGCCGAGGATGGCGACAAGGATCGCCACCCCCAGGACGTAGCCGAGCTGGCGGCTGGTGTTGACCCCGTGCTCCGGCAGCCCGGGGTGGAGGAGCAGGAGCTGAGCTCCACTGACAACTCGTCGTGGAGCAGTTCCCAAGCCCGCATCGATTTCGGCTGTCCGGCTACGGTGGTCGCTTCGGCGAGAGGGATGATGAGCCGTACGCATCCGCTGGAGCGGGCGCCGCGCACCTTGTGGGAGGAATCGGTGACGCGGATCTGCCCGGCGCGGTTGTTCATCGGTCCTTTGTCGATGACGGGAGAGCGCTGAGCGAGCGCGCGTGCCACCCGGTGCAGCTCGGTCGATGGCACCAGCCGCGTGAACAGGACGTCCACGTGACGCCCGCTGTTGCAGGGAACGTCGGTGATGGCGCGGCCCTCGCACCGCTCGATGACGGCGGCAGTCTCGGCCGCGACTCGGGCGGCTGGGTCGGCGACGCCGAGAGCGCGGGCTCGCTTGATGTCGAGGTCGAGCACTAGCGCGTGGGTTGTCTCCGCGCGCCGGTTGGACGTGGGCACAGTGGTGGGGCGGTTCGGGTGCCGGGCGGTCAGCGGACGCTCATACTGCGCGGGGAACGTGACGCCTCCGTCCGCCGAGTAGCGGACGCGCGGCGCCTGCGCGATCAGCGGCGCGGGGGCGGCCCACGCCTGGACGGCCTCGACGCACGATTTCTCCCACTCGGTTGCCCCGTGTGCCGGGTATTAGGTTGTACGGGACGGCCATGCCGGTTCCGGTCCTCCAGTTCGGTCGGGTGGTCGAAGACGTACAGATTGCACAACGGCGCGATTTCGGCTTCCAGCAGCGCGTCGTAGAAGTCGAGTCCGCGCGGGTTGATCCGCTTCCTACCGTCGGGCAGGAGGCGCTGGAAGTTGTAGGCGCGCAACCCGAGCTGGCGCATGAGTCCGACGTCGTCCCGGAAGCGACGGTAGAAGTCCGCCGAGACGTCGAAGTCCTGGCCGGCGGGCACCCGCCCCGGAGCGTGCGCCCAGCGGTACATGATCGACTGGCCCGCCCCATCGGCGAGGGGGGAGCCCTCGTGCTGCAGCGCCGACGTCCCGGCACCCCACAGATAGCCTTCCGGGAAGGCACGCCGGGGCTGCACCGGTTCAGCCGCTCTCGCCTGGCTGCCCTCAGTCACGGAAGAAGCCCCGTAACTGTTGCGCGACGAGCTCCGGTTTGCCGCCGTTGTCGGCGGCCAGGTGGCCCAGGTGGGGCAGTTCCGCTCGTCGGGCGTGCGGGATGGCGGCGTGCAGGGCGCTCAGCGCGTCCTTGAAGGGTTGTGCGCTCCGGCTGCCGCCGAGCAGAAGGACCTGCGCCTGTACGGCGGTGGCCGCGGAGATCAGGTTGGTGGCGTCGAGGACGAGGCGGGCTTCCTGGTGCATGGTGGGGATGAGGTCGTTGAGGGTGACCTCGCCGTCGGCCTGGCGAGCCTGGGCGCGCATCCCCAGGTTCATGAGCGGTGCCAGGACGGCTCGGGGCAGCATCCTGATCACCTGTGAGTCGTCGTTGGTGCCCTTGGCGACGGTCACCAGCGCGGCCCCTGGCCGTCCTTGGGCCATCTCCCGTTCGTAGCGGGGCAGCCATGCCACCGGTGAGTGGTCGCCGACCGGCAGCGGCGGCTCGTACAGGGCGATCTTGTAGTCTTCGGGGCAGGTCAGCGCCCACCGCAGGATCGGGATCGCGCCTGCGCTGAGCCCGAAGACGTTGCGCGCCCCGGTCTGCTCCATCAGGGCCTGCACGTCCTCGGCGGCGTGCTGCAGCGTGAAGCCGGGCCCGTAAGGGCCGCTCATCCCCCGGCCCCGGTGATCGGGCAGATAGACGGTGAAATCGCCGCTGAACGCCGCGCCCAGCCGCATGAAGTTGTGGGCGGCCATCATCGAACCGTGCATCAGCACGACGCCCGGCCCTCTGCCGAATTGGCGATAGCCGATGACGGTGCCGTCCCGGGAGGTCACCGATCCGGTTTCGTAGGAAACTTCCTGTGCCTCACCCATCGAGTCAAACCCTTCCGAATCGCGCGCGGATGGCGGTGCGATCCGCGCCGAGCGTGTCCAGCAGCACCGCTGCTGGATCAGGACGTTTGTGGGACAGCAGGCTGAGCAGGACGTGATGGATGCCGATCCGCTCCCGGCCTGCCTCTTTGCCCAGGCCGGTGAAGACCGCCTTGGCCGCCGGGGTCAGCGGGAGGCGATCACGTTCCCGGCCCGGAAGGACCGGCCCGGCGGACGTCGCCTGGACTCCTGCCGACGCCAGCGCGTCCTGGTCGAGGCTCTCCAGTGCCTCGCGCGCGGCGTCCAGACTCACCCCCAGAGCCTGGGCAGTGATCGAATCGGGGCCGATCAGCAGCGCCAGGAGCACGTGCTCAGTGCTCACCTTGCGGTCGCCCCTGCGCAGGGCCTCGGCGTTGGCGTCCAGGTACACCTGGCCCATGCCGAACGGCGGCTTCAATCTCACCATGGCTGCCTCACTTCCCGTACTTGGTGTGAATGGATTGGCGGGTGACGCCCAGGGCGTCACCGATCTGCTGCCAGGACCAGCCCGCACGTCGGGCGGCGGCCACTTGATTGGCCTCCATCCGTTCGGCGAGCCGCCGCAGGGCCAGCACCGCCCACAGACCCTTCGCGGGATCATCGGACGTCAGGGCGGAGGACAGACGATTCACGGACATGGCGTCAGTTTGATTTGACATTCGCTCGAATGTCATTGGTGATGGTGGTGCGGCCGGCCGACAGCGTGGTGAGGGCTTGCTGGACGGCGTGTTCGGTTTCGGTGTCCAGGGCGCTGGTGGCCTCGTCCAGAATGAGGATCGGCGGGTTGCGCAGGATGGTGCGGGCGATGGCCAGGCGTTGTTTCTCCCCGCCGGAGAAGCGGTGTCCGCGCTCGCCGACCAGGGTGTCGTAGCCGTCGGGGAAGGCGGCGATGTGGTCGTGGATCTGGGCGGCCTTGGCGGCCTGGACAATTTCGTCGTCGGTGGCGTCGGGTTTGGCGAAGCGCAAGTTGTCGGCCACGGAGGCGCAGCAGGTACGGCTCCTGGGACACCACGCCGACTGCGGCGGCGAGGGTGTCGAAGGCGAGGTCGCGTACGTCGACGCCGTCGATCTGCACGCTTCCGGCGGTGACGTCGTACAGGCGCGGCACCAGATAGCTCAGGGTGGTCATGCCGGACCCGGTCTCGCCCACGATCGCCAGGCTGCTTCCTGCCGGGACGGTTAAGTCGATGTTGCTGAGCGTCCTGCCGTCGGCGACGGCGTCGTAGGAATAGTCCACGCCGGTGAAGGTCACCTCGCCCCGGATGTGCGGCAGACGTACCGGCCGGGACGGTTCGGCGATGTCGACGGGCAGGTCAAGGTAGTCGAAGATGCGGCTGAACAGCGCCAGTGAGCTTTGCAGGTCTATCCCGGTGGCCAGCAGCGACAGGGTCGGCCGGAACAGGGACTGTTGCAGGGTGACAAAGGCGACGAGGGTGCCGAGGGTGACCGTCGGCGCGCCGAGGGCGGCAGCGTGGCCGGCGTAGTAGTAGAGCAGCGCCGGCAGGGTGGTCATCGCGATCTGGATGCCGGCCATCCGCCACCGGCCGGTCATGCTGGAGCTGACCTCGAGCCCGGCCAGGGCGGCCGACTCGGTGGTGAAGGTGTCGGTGAGGGAGCCGGATCGGCCCATGGTGCGGCCCAGCAGGATGCCGCTGACCGACAGGGACTCCTGCACCTCGGCCGACATGGCGGCGAGCTGGGCCTGCCGCTTGGCGGTGATCTGCTTGCGTTCGGCGCCGACTCGTCTGCTGATCAGTACGAAGATGGGCAGGAGCAGCAGGGACACGACGGTCAGCCGCCAGTCCAGGGCGAGCATCGCGACCACGGCGGCCATGACGGTGGCGAGGTTGGCCACCAGCGAGGTCGCCGTCGAGGTGACGGTGGACTGCATGCCGCCGATGTCGTTGGCGATGCGGGACTGGATCTCGCCGGTGCGGGTGCGGGTGAAGAACGCCAGCGACATGCGCTGCAGCCGGGCGTAGACGGCAGCACGCAGGTGGTGCATGACGCTCTGCCCGACCTGGGTGGACAGGTACGTCTGCGCCACGTTGAACACGCTGGTGGCGACCGTCACGGCGATCATGCCGCCGACCAGCAGACTCAGCAGGGCGAGACGCTGCTGTGGGATCGCCACGTCCAGCACCTCGCGCAGCAGGAACGGCGAGGCCACCGAGACCAGCGAGGAAAGGCCGACGAGCAGCGCGATCAGCAGGAGCCTGCCGCGATGGGGGCGGAACAGGCCCACGATTCGCCGCACTGGTGCCCGAGGTGGCGCGTGCGACTGGGAGGAGGTCTGGCCCAGCCGGGCGTTGACGAGGATCAGCACGGCGATCGCGCCGATGCCCAGGATGGTCGCGGCCCAGGCGGTGGCGTTGGTGTAGCCGTGCACGATTCCCGCCTGAGAGGCGGCCTGCGGGTGAGCAGCGGTGGCGGTGGCCGCGATGGTGCTCAACACGGCCAGTCCGATCGAGGCGCCGACCTGCTCGGACACGTTGAAGACCGCCCCGGCGATGCCGGAGTCGCGTCCGGGGACCTGGTAGGTGGCCAGGTTGGCGGCGACCGGCGACATCGTCCCCAGCCCCAGCCCGATCGCCAGCAGCGCGGGCAGCACGGTGCCGGCGTAGCCGCTGTCGAGGCCGAGGCGGGTCAGCCAGCCCATGCCTGCCGCCGCCAGTGCCAGCCCGGCGGCCAAGGGCAAACGGGCCGGCAGGCGGGTCATCACGCGGCCGGTCAGTGTGGAGGCGATCAGCACGCCGGCGGCGAACGGCAGGAAGGCCAGACCGGCTTGCAGCGCGGTGTAGCCGGCGACGGTCTGCAGGTAGAACGATACGAGCAGGAACATCCCGAACATGGCGATCATGACGAGCGTGAAGGCGAGGTAGGCGCCGCCGCGGCTGCGGTGTGCGACGATCCTCAGCGGCAGCAGCGGGTTGGGCCTGCGGGCCTCGACCACGACGAATGCCACCAGCAGCGCCAGACCGGCGCCGAGCGGCCCCGCCGTCAGCGGAGCGGCCCACCCGTGGGTGGCGGCGTTGCTGAAGCCGTACACCAGCGCCACCAGCCCGGCGGTGCCCAGGACCGCGCCCACGACGTCGATCCGAGGCCGTTCCTGGCCGCGGCTTTCCGCCAGCACCAGGGCGGCTCCGGCCGCGGCGCTCAGCGCGAGCGGGATGTTGACGTACATCACCCACTGCCAGCTCAGATACTCGGTGAGCAGGCCGCCGAGCACCAGTCCGACTCCAGAGCCGCCCCCCATCGCGGTGCCGAACACGGCGAACGCCCGGCCCCGTTCGCGTGGGTCCGGGAAGGTGGTCGCGACCAGCGCCAGCGCCGTGGGTGCCAGCAGTGCGCCGAAGGCGCCCTGGGCCGCGCGGGCCGCCACCAGCATGCCGAGGTTTGTCGCGGCACCGCCCACGGCGGAGGCCGCCGCGAAGCCCGCCAGCGCGATCAGGAACGCCCGCTTGCGGCCAATGCGGTCGGCGACGCGGCCGCCGACCAGCAGCAGTCCGGCGAAGGCCAGGGTGTAGGCGGTGACCACCCAGTGGCGCTCGCCGGGGGTGACATCGAGCGCCTGGCCGATCGAGGGCAGCGCGACGTTCACGATGGTGACGTCGAAGACCACCATGAGCTGGCCAAGCGCGATCACTAACAGCGCCCACCAGCGTCTGGGGTCGGAAGGTTCGGTTGTTGCCGTGGACATGAGATCCTCCCTATAAATATCAGCTTTGCTGATAAAAGTGTTATCAGCAAAGCTGATACAGTGTCAAGGTGGCACAAGAGCTCAGGTATTTCCTCCGCGCATCCAATGTGGTGCGGGCCGCGGTGCGGCACGCCCTCACCGACCTGGACCTCACACCGGTTCAGAACACGGTGCTGCACATGATCGCCGCCACCCCCGGCAGTTCCTCGGCCGAGCTGGCGCGGCGCACCCACGTCAAACCCCAGACCATGCACAAGTCGTGAACGACCTGGAAAGCCGAGGAGCGCTAGCGCTCCAGCCTCGCCCCGGCCACGGCCGCATCCTCGATGCCCAGCTGACCGACAAGGGCCGGCAACTCCTGGCCGAAGCGGATCTCCTGACCGAGGCCATCGAAGACCGCATGACCACAGGCCTCGACGAGCAGCAACGCCAACAACTGCTCCACCTGCTCCAGCACTGCACCACAGCCCTCGACCCGCCACCCGAAGCCCAGCAGGGACACCCTGGCCCGGAGACCCCGCAGAAAGGCGCCACCCATCACTGATCGTGCGTCAGCACATCCGCGCCGCCCATCCCTACAAGCGATCGCTACGCCCGCAGGACAGGCGACTCCAGTAGACGGCCAGTAGACGGCGGGTCGAGGGACTCTCCGGTGCGGTCCTGGAGCAACACGGCGTCCAGCCTGACGGTCACCAGGCGTTGAGCGCCGCCACGATCTGCTCCTCCTCACAGTCAAGGTGCGTCTCCAGTTCTGCGGCCAGGCGCTCGAACTCCGCGCGGATGTCCGTGGCGTTCGTGCCGTCGAGGAGCGCCGACCGCATACGTGCCACGCCAGAACTGCTCCAGCCCACGCAGGGTCATGGGGCGCGTGCCGGAGGCGCGTCCTGCAGGTCGAGTCGGGCGAGCAGGTCACTGCACTGGTCCGTGTCGGTCGTCAAGCAGTCACGACCTTGTTTCCCACGGAGTTCGCGCTGCCCATCCGTGAGGACGCCTCCCGTATCCGCACCGGCACCGCACTCCGAATCATGGTCAGGTTCCGCAAGCTCGCCATCGCCCTGGCCCGCCCGATCGGCCGGATCGACATCGCCGCCGCCACCGACCACCATCGCAGCCACCCCGCCGACGCCTTTCAGCTACGCGGTTCCGCAGCATGAGAACGCTATGGCCCTGCCTTCGAACAGGTGAACTCGTTAGTGAAACCATATTTGATTGTCCAAGAGTCGGGTTGTCGCGTGTGGTCACCAATTCGATGGGGATAGGTGTCCACGTGCGCTCCGGCGGTGGTCTGGCGCTGCAAAGGCTTAGGAGGTCTGATGACGCCGCAAGAAACCGACCTGGCTTCTCTGATCGACAGAAGCGGAAACGGCCGGCCCGTCGTACCCTTCGAGGGATATTCGATGGATGACATGAACAACCGGGATCACCGTCTTCTGGTCCAGTCGCCCGAGTCCATCTTCTCCATCGACAAAGCAGATATCACCAGAGAAGAGCGGCTTGATGGCGACCGGGTCCGGCTATGGGTCACGGCAGGGGCCCGCGCCCTACGGGTCAGCCCTTGCGTCGTAAATCCGTCGTCGCCGTTCACCGCGGTCAGGGAATATGCGCCGCCAGTGGCACCCGACGGCTCCCCCGGTGCCCCGGTACGCGAAGACATGGAGAACATCCCGCCACCCCCATCCGTGTACGTTTCGGGCGCACCAACCCCCGCCCGGGTGGCCACGCCGCCGCTGTCCGAGGTCGGGGAAAGATATAACGCCCGCTGCTTCGGGGGCGACTCTTATGAGAATAACTGCGCCCATTTCCTCTCGGACGCCTTCATTCGCGCCGGATACACCGAGCTGCTGCCGCCCAACGACCACGTTGCGGCCCGATGCCCAGCGAAACGCCCGATCCGTGCCCGCAACATGTGGAGCTGGTTCAAGGCGAAGGCGGTCAGGACCAGCCGCGTCGTCGAAGAGAACACCGGCTGGTGGGCCGTTTTCCAGATCGACGGCTATTGGGGCGGCCATGTAGTCCTGCTGGACTCCGACAACATGAAATGGTACGGCACTGCGTGGCATTCGGATCACAACCAGTACCTGTACCAGTGGTAGGCCGCGGCTGTACTTGGTGGCTGAGCAATCCAGGGCGCGCATAGCGGCTCTTTCGACGCCAAGGCTGAAACGTTCTCAGGTTCTGAAACCGAGTACACAGGTTGCATTCGTAGAGTCGGTCATGGACAGCCGTACCTGCTCCCGCCGTTTCTGCTCCGCGGGCGCGTTCAACCCGTGTAGCAGGAGGGCCCCGGCGGGGTGGCTGTGGCAGTGGTTCGTCGCGGCCGATATAGCGTCGCGCTCGGGGCGATGTTCTCTTCACGCTGGCCAGTGAAGACGAGGGATTCCAGGAGTGTGTCGAGCCTGCGGGCGACGTGCTTGGGCAGCACCCGTCGGCTCTCCTGTAGAGATGGGCTGGCCAGCAACTCCCGCCAGAGATCACGACGGCCGCCGCCGATCATCTCCCGCGCAGCGTCACCAGATGTGACACCAATCCCGGTTCACCGTTCCACCTCTACTGACAGGCCCGCTTCCACGCCGCCTACCAGCCGGCCCCGAACGCCGCGACCCTGCCGCGCCCGCGGATGGGCAGTGCCCCGCGCCCCCAGCGGCATCCTCATCGGCGAAGCCGGCGTCCGCGGCCGCTCAGGCGGCAAGCCACCTTTGGTCACCCGCCCACGCCGCGCTGCGGCGCCTCATCGCGACGGCCCATCGCTGCTAAGGGGCGCTCCGCGTCACGGCCGGGCATCATCGGCCGGTTTGCGGGCTAGCAGGAACGCCTGTTGCGTGTCCTCGGGATAGACGTCGTGATCATCGGCCTCTCGCACCAGCCGAGCGCGTACGACGAGCCCGACCTGGTTGAGCAGATCCGCGACGTGGTCCGGCTGCCGCCTGTGGAACTCGAGCGAGATCGCGTGACCTGCCGCCTGCGTCCAGTGCGACACCCCGTCGCCGGTCTGGAAGGCGAGCAGCAGATGGCCGCCCGGAGCCAGCACCCGATGGAACTCGGCGAGAACGTCCGGAAGCCGTTCCTGCGGGATGTGTATGGTCGAATACCAGGCCACGACACCGCCCAGCGCGCCGTCCGGCACGTCCAGGGCCAGCATCGAGCCGACCTCGAACCGCAGGCCTGGATACGCCCGCCGGGCAACCGCGATCATCTGCGGCGACAGATCCACGCCGAAGACCGACAACCCCAGCCCGTGCAGGTGCGCCGTCAGGCGGCCAGGACCGCAGCCGACGTCGGCGACAGATCCGGCCCCCGTGGCCAGCACGAGTTCGGCGAACCCGGCGAGCATCGCCCGGTCCAGCGGCTTGACCGCCAACTCGCCACGGATCCAATCGGTGTAGTCGACGGCCATGGCGTCGTAGGAGGTACGGGTGGCACGCAGGTAGTCCGGCTCGGTCATGGCGGTGATCATCCCCAGCGACCCTTGCGCGCGAGGTGAACACCGAGGCGGTCAGCTCACCGTCCGCCCGGGCACGGCGACGACCTCGCGCTCACGCGTTCACCGGTTCCTGTGCCGCGCCAGCAGGAGGAAGCACGCGAAAGCGTCGAGCGTGTCAGGCGCCCACGTAGGCGGCGAGGTGTTGACCGGCGAGGGATGGCGCGGGCTTCTGGCCGCGGGGCCACCTCGTAGACCCGCTACTCCGCGGTCGTCACCCGCAGGACCAGCCGTACGAGATGGAGAGCGTCGCGCTTCGCGCGCTGCGATTGGCCGCCGACGGACGCTGACCTCAAGCCGCCCTTCAGAAGGGGTCACCGCGCCAGGCCGTAGCCGCGCTTCTCCCGTCCGCGCCTTCCCACCTCCTCGTATTCCTCCCAGAAAGGAGGCACCGTGGTGTGCCTGTCCGACCTTCCCCACCCGATCCCACGGCCGCGCCAGGAGCACGCGGGCCGCCCGATCTCAGATGTGCAGGCGATCGAGGCCATCCACCACCGGCTCCTGCCCGATCACGGCGCCTGGAACGGCGACACCCTCCATGCCACCCCGGAGCACCGGCGAAGCCGCTCCCGGCCCCGCCTCAACCCTGATTCCAATGAACGGCAACGAGCCCAAGGTCGAGTACGACCAGGACCCCGACGCCCCGCAGCACGCTGTTGCCACCCCAACGGCCGCTACTACAGCGACCCAGGGGCGAGATCGCCGCTTGAGCATGGCGGACGGGCATCGTCACCGGGTGAGCCGAGTCAGTCCTGCACGGCTTCGCTGAAGAACTCCGGTGGTGCCTGCAGATCGTGGGCGCGGAACAGAACGGCGTGCTCGACGCCCATGGCCTTGCCGCTCATCGCGGTGAACTGTGGGATGAAGTCCCCGGGGGCGGGGTGGCCTGGGAGCGCGGCCAGGTACGCGGCGTGTGCCTCGAGCGAGGCGACGCCGCGGCGTAGCGGTTCCCCCGTAACCTCGACGCCATGGGTTGCGGAGCCGGCGAGCCCGGGGACGATGAACCAGCGCACGGAGTGCGGTTCGAGGTTCTCGCCGTCGACCTGCTCCGGGAAGACCCACCGGTTGCCTGCGTCCCGCACCGCGTCGAGCGTCGCGAGCCCGGCCGCGCGATGATCGGCCTGGTCGAAGCCATAGGGCGTCTCGATTGCGTATCCGGTGCCGAGTACGACGTCGGGCTTGAACCGGCGGATCTCCCTGCAGATGTCCCGGCGCAGGTCAAGCCCGTAGACGAGTACACCGTCCGGATGCTCCAGGACGGTCAGGTGCTTGACACCGACGACGGCGCAGGCGGCCTGCTGCTCGGCGACGCGCAGGCGGGCCGTCTCCTCAGGAGGGTTCGGCATGCCGGCCTCGCCTCGGGTGAGCAGGAGATAACCGACCTCGATGCCGCATGCAGTCCAGCGGGCGACGGCCGCGGATGTGCCGTACTCCATGTCGTCAGGGTGCGCGACGACGCAGAGCACGCGCTGGAAGGACTCCTCGGGGAGGGCAGGCAATGTCATACTAGGCTTCTTTCCGTGTTGAGGGCCCGCCGTCCGCCGTATCGGGAGGCGGGACCGTATTCGCAACTATTGACGCTTAGCCGTGACAGCACGTGCTGCCCGGAGCGGGCGCCGGTCGATCGGTACGGCGGCGGGGGTGCCAGGATCTCGGTGACCTTGCGATGGCTTCGGCGCCGGGGTTTGACGTAGCGCTTGACGGGGCGGGCGTCCTTGTGCCGGGTCTTGCCCATGATGAGCTGTAGCGGGACTTCTGCTTCGCCGAGGTGGGTGGCGGCGCTGTGGCGCAGTTGGTGCAGGTTGAGGTCGGCGTACTGGACGAGCAGGATGCGGTCGCGGTCGTGACCGAGGCGGGAGCGGCCGGTGTGCGGAGTCGGCGGCGGGCCGGGACGGGGCGTCGTTCGGACAGGAACAGCGGGCTGGGGGTGCTGCCGTCGGGAGGCGGGCAGCAGGTGAGCAGTGCAACCGTCCCAGTACACCCTCCAGGTGGCACCACCCTTGGAATGGACAGGGACTGTCGCGCTGCTCTTGGTCGTACAGGGCGAGGCGACGGTCGAGGAACTCAGGGCCTTGCTTGCCCCAGTAGCCGCCCCAATCGCCGCTGCTGTTGTAGGAGCCGAAGACGTCGAAGGTGCAGATGGCGGTCATGATGTCATCCTTGAGTACGGTTGATCCGGTGTGAAGAAACAGACCGGGAACGACGTCGCCCTGACTGGCTGCCTTAAAACTCGACGTGCGGAGCGACGCGGGCGATCGGGTTGGCCGAACGACCGGTCGTCGTGGTCGGCAACCTCACCTGACGGGGACGAGCGCGACCAGGTGGTGCAGTGAGGTGACGAGATGGTCGGGGCCGAAGGACGGGAACTCAATGTACTCATGGCGGAACTGTGGCATCGCCGACCAGTCAGTCGTAGGCGAGCGTGACCTCGGTCGGGGACGGGGCCGCTAGATCCAGCCGGTGCCGTCGATCGCCGCATGGGTCGTCGGATCCGTCAGCGCCGCGAACACCCGTGCGGCGGGCGCGGCGACCGTCTGGGTGGCGCCGACGTTCTCCTGGCCCACGGTGAGAACGCTACTTGTCATCGCGGTCATCTCAGTTCGGCCTCTCGTCTCAGACTTCCCGCTCCATGCGTGCCCGTCGCGTCTGCAGGAAGGTTCGTTCGGTGTCGTTGGTGGCCAGGGTGATGGCCTCGTCGTAGGCGGCGACGGCATCGGCGGTACGGCCGAGGCGGCTGAGCAGGTCCGCGCGGGTGGCGGGCAGCAGGT
>NZ_SMKO01000410.1 GCF_004348685.1 Nonomuraea deserti
GCGCCAGACCTTGTCGGGTGGGTGGGGGAGGCGGCGCTGCAGGCGCAGGGTGGTGCGGCCGTCGGGGTGCAGGGTGAGGGTTTCGTTCATGAGTCGTCCATGGTGTCGAGGTGGTTTTCGAGGCGGTCGAGGGAGTGGTTCCAGAGTTTGCGGTAGGGGGTGAGCCAGGTGTCGATTTCGGCGAGGGGTTGGGGGCGGAGTTCGTACCAGCGGCGTTGGGCGTCTTTGCGGACGGTGACGAGGCCGGCTTCGCGCAGGGCTCGCAGGTGTTTGCTGGTGCCGGGTTGGGTGAGGCCGAGGTGGTGGGTGAGTTCGCCGACGAGGTGGGGGCGTTGGAGGAGGAGGTCGAGGATCTGGCGTCGGGCGGGGTCGGCCAGCACGTCGAAGCGCATGGCGGCGAATATACCCGCCTGGCTATATGCCTGCAAGGGCATGTATGGGGTCAGGTGCGGCGGACGTTGGCGCGGATGGCCTGGTTGACGTAGGCGGCCAGGCCGGGGACGAGCTCGTCGAAGGTGGCGCGGAAGCGGGGGTCGTCGACGTACAGGTCGCCGATGCACTGGTGGAGCTCGTGCGTGCAGGTGTAGAACCAGCGGTTGATGTGGCCGCGGTGGCGTTCGGCGAGGTCCATGGCGTGGTCGCCGTCGGCGGGCAGGCCGGCCTTGCAGGCGGCGACGAGGTCGTCGGTGATGGCGGCCGCTTCGGCTTTGAGTTCGAGCCAGTCGGCTTTGGTGTAGGAGGCGACGCGGCGGCGGCTTTCGGCGTATGCCTCGGTGTCACCCCAGCGGCGTTGGACTTCGGGTTCGTGGTCTTCGGGCCGGAAGTCGCCGAAGACTTCGAAGCGGTCTTGGGGGGTGAGGGCGATGTTGAGGGTGCGGGCCTGCATGGAGCGTTCGACGGCGGCGATGACCTCGTGCAGGCGTTCGGCCTTGCGGGTGAGGAGCTCGTGCTGGCGGCGCAGGTGGGTGAGCTCGTCGGTGTGGGGCGCGTCGAGGATGACGGCGATCTCGTCGAGGCCGAAGTCGAGCTCGCGGTAGAGCAGGATCTGCTGCAGGCGGACGAGGTCGGCGTCGGTGTAGCGGCGGTAGCCGGCGTGGGTGCGTTCGCCGGGGGTGAGCAGGCCGATCTCGTCGTAGTGGTGCAGGGTGCGCACGGTGATGCCGGCGAGTCTGGCGACCTGCCCTACGGAGAAGCTCATGGTTCCACCTTGCCGGGTGACGTCGGGTGAGGGTCAAGCCTGTTGGGTGGTGCGTGCGGCCGTGCGGCCGTCCCGGTGGCGGGCTGTCCCGTGCTGGGGGCGGGGC
>NZ_SMKO01000411.1 GCF_004348685.1 Nonomuraea deserti
CGTCGTGAAATGAAGACGGCCATCGCGTGATCCTTCGAGTAGCAAAGATCAAGATTCGAAGGAGATCCAGGCGATGGCCGCAGACAACAGTGTGACGCCCGCGCAGTGGCTGGCGAAGCAGATCGAGACCGACGACCCTGACATGTTGCGATCCATGGTGAAGACCATGGCCGAGACGTTGATGTCGGCCGAGGCCGACAACTTGTGCGGAGCCGGCTACGGCCAGCGCAGCGACGAGCGGACCAACCGGCGCAACGGCTACCGCACCCGCGACTGGGACACCCGCGCGGGATCGATCGAACTGGCCATCCCGAAACTCAGGTCGGGCTCGTACTTCCCGGACTGGCTGCTGGAGCGACGCCGCCGGGCCGAGCAGGCGCTCATCAGCGTCGTGGCCACCAGCTACCTGCTGGGCGTCTCGACCCGGCGCGTCGACAAGCTGATCGAGCAGCTCGGCATCAAGCACATCTCCAAAAGCCAGGTTTCGCAGATGGCCAAGACGCTGGATGAGCAGGTCGAAGCGTTCCGCACCCGCGCGCTCGATGCCGGCCCCTACACCTTCGTCTGGCTGGACGCGCTCACCCAGAAGGTGCGCGAGGGCGGGCGCATCGTCAACGTGCACGTGCTGGTGGCCACTGGCGTCAACGCCGACGGCCGACGCGAGATCCTCGGCCTGGAGGTCACCTCGGCTGAAGACGGAGCGGGCTGGCTGGCCTTCCTGCGCGGCCTGGTCGCGCGAGGCCTGTCCGGCGTGCAACTGGTGATCTCCGACTGCCACGCCGGGCTGGTGGCCGCGATCGGTGCCACCCTGGCCGGCGCGTCCTGGCAAAGATGCCGCAGCCACTACCTCAGGAACCTGCTGACCTGCGTCAACAAGTCCGCGCAGCCGTTCGTGGCCACCCTGGTCCGCACCATCTTCGACCAACCCGACAGCGCCTCGGTGCACGCCCAGCACGCCTGGGTCGTGCAAACCCTGGAGGCCAAGCATCCGGCCGCCGCCGAGCATCTGGACGCCGCACGGGACGATCTGATCGCCTTCGCCGCCTTCCCCCGCGAGATCTGGCCGCAGATCTGGTCGAATAACCCGCAGGAGCGGCTGAACAAGGAGATCCGCCGCCGCACCGACGTGGTCGGCATCTTCCCCGACCGGCCCTCGATCATCCGCCTCGTCGGCGCCGTGCTGGCTGAACAGACCGACGAATGGGTCGAAGCCCGCCGCTATATGGGCCTGGACATCCTGGCCAAAGCCCGCGTCCGGCTCATCGCCGGCGACACACCGTCCCCGAATCCGATCCC
>NZ_SMKO01000412.1 GCF_004348685.1 Nonomuraea deserti
GTTGTAGAGCGACGACTTGCCGCTGCCGGTCGCCCCCGCCAGCGCGGCCACGGTGTGGTCGACCGACAGGTTGCGGCGTGCCCCGGCCCGCTCGGCCACAGCTGCCTGCCGCCGAACCCGTTGAACCGCCAGGACGGCCCACCGCCGAGCTTCCGGTCGTCGGGCCCGTGCGAGGCCCGATGCCGCCCGACCCGGAGGAGAGGCCGTGAAGCTGCTGCGCCGTAAGGAGGGCCCGTCTCTCGACTCCAGGCTCGCCGCCCTGCTGGAGGCTGCCTCGCTGGCCGAGGGACGGCTGCCCGAGCAGGCGGTGTCCGGTGCGCGTTCGGTGGCCGAGCGGGCCGGGGCACGCCGCAACCTGTCGGTCGACCACACCGTGGCCGCGCTGGCGGGGGCGACCGGCAGCGGCAAGTCGTCGCTCTACAACGCCCTGGCCGGCGCGGAGCTGGCGGCCGTGGGCGTCACCAGGCCCACGACCTCGACCGCGCAGGCGGCTCTGTGGGACGGCGAGGGCGCGGGCCCGCTGCTGGACTGGCTCGACGTCCCGCAGCGCCACTCCGCCGCCACCGCCGGCGACCTGTCCGGGCTCATCCTCCTGGACCTGCCCGACCACGACTCCATCCGGATCTCCCACCGCCTGGAGGTGGATCGCCTGGTGGAGCTCGTCGACCTCTTGGTGTGGGTGGTGGATCCCCAGAAGTACGCCGACGCGGCGCTCCACGAGCGCTACCTGCGCCCGCTGGCCGCGCACCGGGACGTGACGGTGGTGGTGCTCAACCAGGTGGACCGGCTGCCCGCGCAGGCCGTCGACCGCTGCCTGCGCGACATGCGCCGGCTGCTGGACGACGACGGGATGAAGGGCGTTCCGGTGCTCGCCGTCTCCGCCAGGACCGGGACGGGGCTGCCCCAACTCCGCGAGCTCCTCGAGGACCGGGTCTCGGAACGCGAGTCCTGGTCCGCCCGGCTGGCCGCCGACGTCACGACCGCCGCCGCCGGCCTCGCCACCGCGGCTCCTGAGCAGGCCGGTCCCGCGGAGCGCGGCGCCGTGGCGGGCCGGCCGGGGATGGGCGGGGCGCTCACCGGGGCGCTGTCGCAGGCGGCGGGGGTGCCGCTGGTCGTGGAGGCCGTGGCCAAGGGGCACCGGCACCGGGCGATCGTCGCCACCGGGTGGCCCGTCACGAGGTGGCTCAGGAGGTTCCGGCCGGACCCGCTCCGGAGGCTGCGCGTCGACGGCATGGCCCCGAAGGGCACGGCGGCCGGTGGCGTGACCGGCAGGGCGGGCAGGGAGGTCGAAGGGC
>NZ_SMKO01000413.1 GCF_004348685.1 Nonomuraea deserti
ATCCGAGCCTCCGCCCGAGTCCCCGGCTCCCACCCCGACCCCGACCTCGCCCGAGGACAAGGTCGAGGAGGGCTTGGGGGTCGACGGCGGCACGGCGCGGGCCATCGTCGAGCTGACCGCTCCCGCCGAGAACGCTCCCGTGGCGGCCCGGGCCGCCGCCGAGAGCGTGAACGTGGTGCTGCAGCCGCAGAGCCAGACGTTCATGGTCGTGGAGGGCACCGCGGAGGAGCTGGCCA
Organism: Nonomuraea deserti; assembly: GCF_004348685.1. Lineage (GTDB taxonomy): Bacteria > Actinomycetota > Actinomycetes > Streptosporangiales > Streptosporangiaceae > Nonomuraea > Nonomuraea deserti. Next base: position 237 of record NZ_SMKO01000413.1, read on the forward strand.
AGCTGGCCGAGGACCCGCGGGTCGCCTCCATCCGTCGTGACAGGACGTACACGCCCACGCAGGTCGGCTCCAACCTCACGCTGATCGGCGCCGACCAGGCGCACGCGAAGGGCCACACCGGCGCCGGCCAGGCGGTGGCGGTGCTCGACACCGGCATCGACCCCGACCACCCGTGGTACAACGGCCGGGTCGTGGCCGAGGCCTGCTTCTCCGCTGTGGAGCCCGGCGTCGAGACGCTCTGCCCCAACGGCCAGACGCAGCAGTCAGGGCCCGGCGCGGCGGACGCGACCACGGCGAAGTGCCTGTCCGGCGGGGTGAACCTGTGCGACCACGGCTCTCATGTGGCGGGCATCGCGGCCGGCACCGGCGGCGTGGCGCCCGGGGCGAACATCGTGGCGGTGCAGGTGTTCAGCCGGGTCAACGACAAGAACCTCTGCGGTGAGCCGTCGTGCCTGCTGGCCTACGAGTCGTCGCTGCTGCAGGCCATGGACTACGTGGCCGGGCTGAGCGAGCCGGTCGCGGCGGTCAACCTGAGCCTGGGCGGGATGTTGTACGAAGGCGCGTGCGACACGTCCGAGGAAGGGTCGGTCTTCAAGCCGAAGATCGACGCGCTGCTGGCCAAGGGCATCGCGACCGTGGTGGCCGCGGGCAACGAGTTCTTCGAAGGGGCTTCGTACCCGGCCTGCATCTCCAGCGCCGTGGCCGTGGGCGCGAACGACGGCGGCGACGCCATCGCGGACTTCTCCAACCGCGGCGCCCTGCTGGACCTGTTCGCGCCCGGCGTTGACATCGAGTCGTCGGTGCCGGACAACGCGACCACCGTCTACAGCGGCACCTCCATGGCGACCCCGCACGTGGCCGGCGCGCTGGCGCTGATGAAGGCGGCCTCCCCGGCGACCCCGATGGCCGACCTGATCGACAAGCTGAAGACGACCGGCAGGCCGTACGTGTACGAGGCCAACGGCACCCAGGTCACCACGCCGCGCCTCGACCTGGCGGCGGCACTCGCCGGGGCGGCGCCGCAGCCGCCGATCTCGCAGACCCCGGTGGCCC
>NZ_SMKO01000414.1 GCF_004348685.1 Nonomuraea deserti
GACAGGTGGGTCAGGGCCTACGGCAAGACGGTGCTCGGCGTCGCGCTCTGGTTGCAGGGCGACGCTCAGCGCGCGGCCGCGCTGGAGCGGGAGAGCCTGCGCTTCCAGCACTCCATCGACGACCTGCTCGGCAGCAGGATCAACGTCGAGGTGCTGGCGTGGATCGCCGCCGGTCAGGGGCAAAACCGGCGGGCGGCCACGCTGCTGGGGTTCCTGCGGAGATACGAACAAGGGGTCCACATGGTGCCGTTCAGGTACCAGCTCGTCCTTCGCCACCACGGCGAATGCGAGTCGCGTGCCCGCGAGGCGCTGGGCAAGCCGGCATTCGAAGCGGCCTTCAGCCGAGGTGCCGGGCTGTCCTACGACGAGGGGATCGCTCTCGCCTTGGGTGCCGGCGATCTCGCGGACGAGCCGCCCGGCGAGAAGATCTCATGGTCGCCGCTGACTCGCAGGGAGATCGAGATAGCGCGGCTCGTCGCGCAGGGGATGAGCAACAAGGAGATCGCAGCCGCCCTGGTGATAGCCCAGCGCACCGCCGAGGGACATGTCGAGCACATACTGAACAAGCTCGGCTTCAACTCCCGCACCCAGATCGCCGTCTGGGCCAAGGAGCGAGACACTCCCACGCAGGGCGAGTAACCCGCGCGCCGGCCGCGAGCACCTGGCATGCCGCGCCCCGACCACCCGCCACCTGCCGCCCGGCACCCGGCCGCTGCCGTCGGTGGCCGTCTGCGACCTGCTGCCACCGCTGCGGGCTCGGGGGATCACGGCGGTGAGAGAGGCCGTGTCGCCTCGGGCACTCCGGGGCGGCACGTCTTCAAGATTCTTTCCGCGAGGGTGTCGAATGGCGTCGAGCGCGTTCGTAGCCAAAGTGAGGGACCGGCAACGGGCCGGTCGCCACTCATCGGAGGCCCACGATGTCCGTCGCCACCAACACCACCACCACCGTCGCCACCCCCGTTGCCGCGAAGCCGCTCATCATCGGTGGCCTGACCGCCGCCATCGTCGCCGGCGCGGCGACCGCGGCCGTCGCCGCGGCGGGTGAGCTCGCCGGGATCAGCCTCGCGGTCGGTGGCGCGCCGATCCCGGCGTCCGGGTTCGCCGTGCTGACCGTCGTCTTCTCCGTGGTGGGCCTGGTGCTCGCCCTGGTGCTGGCCCGCTGGGCTGGTCGTCCGCGCACGGTGTTCGTCCGCACCACGATCGTGCTCACCGCGTTGTCACTCGTGCCGGACGTGCTCGTGGACGCGTCCGCGGCCACGAAGATGTTGCTGATGTTGACGCACGTGGT
>NZ_SMKO01000415.1 GCF_004348685.1 Nonomuraea deserti
CACCACTCGACTAGTCGTCGGCAGCGTAAGATGGGTATAAGAGACAGCCCCAGGCCACCGCCACCCGGCCGTCGGGCGCGGCGGCCACGGCCGCGGTCCCCCCGCCCGTGCCCCCGGCGCAGGCGCCGCACGTCGTGGAGCCGGCGAGTCCGGCGTCGTGGAAGAACTGCACCTTGCCGCATCTCGGCTGGGTCGCCGCCCACCGGCCGCCGGGCACGTAGACGACGGCCTCGCCGAACGTGCAACCGTCGCCGCCGTCGTGCTTGACGGCCTCGATCTCGCTCGCCCGCACGTCCGGGATCACGGTCACCGCGCCGTCGCGCGACCCCGTCCTGGCCTTCCGCTGCCTGCCGCCGCCGTCGTCGCGTTCCCCCGGCGCGCCGGCCAGGAGCCCCATCCGCCCGTCGTGCAGCGGGCCGACCGCCACCGCGGCGCCGAAGCCGTCGAAGGGCTCGCTGTTGCCCGGCACCCCCTCGGTGTCCTGGGTGATGCGCCGCGGCGGCGCGCCGTCGCCGGTCACGTAGACGGCGCCCGCCGACGGCGAGCCGTTCTCCTTCTCCTGCGGGGCGCCGACGGCGATCGTCTGGCCGTACGCCGCCACGGCCGACCCGAACCGCGCCCCCGCCTGGGGTCGCGGCGAGACGATCTTCTTGACGGGCTCGGCGTTGCCGCCGTACAGGACATAGACGGCGCCCGCGGTGCCCTTGCCGTCGACGTCCGTGTACGGGGCGCCGACGACGAGATCCGCGCAGCGGTCCGCGTTGACCCGGGTCAGCGCCACCGCGGCGCCGATCCCGTCGGCGGCCTCGTCGGGGATGGTCACGGGAACGAGCCGGTCCGCGCTCAGGATCGACACCTGGCCGCCGATGATCATGCGGTTGCCCACCGCGACGTCGTCCTTGCCGTCCCCGTCGAAATCCCGCGCGGTGGCCTTGGAGCAGTCCTTCGCCGGGGAACTCGCGGCAGGCCGGTTCGGCGATTCTTGAGAAGCGGTGGGATTTATGTCCGGCTCGCACGCGGAGATAGCGAGAACGAGCGTTATGACCGTCGGAATATGTCGCCGTAACATATGTGGATCATTTCGGATTTATGCACTCACATGCCACCTGAACAGGGGAATCCCCATACGATTCCAGCTTGCGGGCGGCAGGCCACGAATTTATCTCGCGGCAAAGAACCGAGGCCCGAGAACCTGAACATCCCCGACCCCTACCCACCCCGAGCGCATCAACGACGTGGCTGACCGCGTCAAGCTGCTCGACAGCAAAC
>NZ_SMKO01000416.1 GCF_004348685.1 Nonomuraea deserti
CGGTGTATAAGAGACAGGGGTAGTGCCGGTCGTCGTAGGCGGGCGGACGCGCGGGGGCGCCGGGGCGCACCTCGATGACCTCCAGTTGCGAGAGCAGGAAGTTGGGCAGCAGCAGCCGGTCGACGAGCGCGAGCACGCGGGGGTCGTCGATGAGGGGGTCCGCGACGCGGGTGTTGTGGAGCACGCCGTACACGCGGTGGGTGTGGCGCGACCGGAACGGGTCGCGGCCGGCGGGCCTGAGCAGCGGGGTGAGCTCCTCGCGGATGCGGCGGCAGCCGGCCGGGCTCAGCAGGTCGCGCAGGACGAGGTGGCCGTCGCGGTGGAGCGCGGACATCGCCCCCGCGCCGGTCATGACGCCTCCACACGTGCGGCGCCGAGCGCGGCGGTGGTGAACTCCCAGATCTCCTGGAGCACGGCGGCCCGGTCGGGGCGCGGGTCCTGGTCGAGCACGACCGCCAAGATGGAGCGCATGCCGCCGACGACGGAGGCGGACATGAGGCCCGGGTCACGGCCCCGGGTGACGGCGCCTTCGGCCTGGCCGGCGGCGACGTGCTCGGCGCCGAGGGCGATGACCTGCCGGGCGCAGCGGGCTTCCATCGCGGCCACCTGGGCGTCGCCGACCATGCGGCCGAGCACCACGGGCGCGAGAGGCTCGTCGTACACCCAGTCGACCCACCGGGTGAGCTGGGCCCGCCAGCGTTCGAGCCAGGTGCGGCCGTCGAAGTGGCCGAGCACGGTCTCGGTCACGAGACGTTCGTAGAAGTCGGCGAGCAGGGCGCTCATCAGGCCGCTGCGGGTGCCGAAGTAGCGGTAGGGCAGGCCGGCGCTGAGCCCGGCGCGGCGGGCGACGGCCGCGACCTCGACGTCGCCGGTCTCGATGAGCTCGGCGCCGGCGGCCTCGAGGATGCGACGGCGGGTGGTGGCGGCGCGTTCTGTCAGGGGCTCCACGCTCCAGAGGTTAGTTGAGTTCAACTCAAATGGCCAAGCCCCAGGTGAAGTTGCCCCGGTCTGGTGGACACCTTGGTGTGCCCTGGGTTCGATGGAGTCGCGTCTGTGGACGCCATGCCACGGCGGACGCGAAGTAGTGACTATGAATCGCCCCGGCTTTGATGGAGACCTCAGCGGTTGATTGCTAGGGCTTCGTTGGGATGGTGCTGAGCGTAGTAGATCGCCTCGAACTCCTCGGGCGGGAGGTGGCCGATGGCTGAGTGCAGGCGG
>NZ_SMKO01000417.1 GCF_004348685.1 Nonomuraea deserti
TGTATAAGAAACAGGCCCTGATGGCCCTCTCCACCCGCACCGCCCTGATGGCCATCCCCATCGCCCGCGCCTTGACGGCCGTCATTCTCACGGCCACCGTCCTTGCTGTCCCAGCGCCCGCAGCGGCAAGGGCCTCACCGCCTACATGGCGCTGGCCGCTGGACGGTCGCCCTCGCATCCTCCGCCGTTTCGCCCCGCCCCCGGAGCCGTGGCTGGCCGGTCACCGAGGTGTCGACCTGGCCGCCCCGGCAGCCGTCCCGGTGCTGGCGGCAGGCGCGGGCACGGTCCGGTTCGCCGGTCCTGTTGGAGGGAGGGGCGTGGTCACGGTCGAGCACGCGGGCGGCCTGCGCACGACGTACGTGCCGGTCACGTCATCGCTGGCACAGGGCCAGTCCGTCGAGCAGGGAGCCAAGCTGGGCGTGCTCGAGTCGCCGACCGATCACTGCCAGGAGCCCTGCCTCCATTGGGGCCTCCTACGCGGCACCCGCTACCTCGACCCTCTCCTCCTCCTGGGCCACGCCCCCATCCGCCTCCTCCCGTTCTGGCAGGCGGACTCCACAGCAAGCCCTGAACCAGGTCATCACGGTTCCCCGCCACCGTCAGACCTCCGCACCACGCCGCCACCGTCAGCAACCGCAGTCACCGCTGCCTCACCGCAAGGGAGATGGGCCGCCATCCCCCTCCAACAAGCACCCGCCGCAACAGCAACCGCCGCTCCTATTCCACCGGCACCCGCCGCAATAGCAACCGCCGCCCCAGTTCCACCGGCACTCGCCGCAATACCAACCGCCGCCCCAGTTCCACCGGCACTCGCCGCAATACCAACCGCCGCCCCAGTTCCACCGGCACTCGCCGCAATACCAACCGCCGCCCCTGTTCCACCGGCACTCGCAGCAAGCCGGACCTCCGCGCCCGTTCCACCAGCGCTCACAGCGAGTCGGACCACCACCCCCAGTCCACCAGCGCTCACAGCAAGTTGGACCACCGCCAGTCCACCGGCGCTCACAGCAAGGACCACCGCCAGTCCATCAGCGACATCTGCCACCGCTACTGCCGCACGACCGGTCCACGAGGCACTGCCACCCAGCCCACCCGCGCCTTTCCCGACGCGTTCGGCTTCAGCCACCCCAGTCGAGAGCGCGATCGCCCTGAGCGCACTACTGGGCGGGTTCCTTCTCCTCAACCTCGCCACGAC
>NZ_SMKO01000418.1 GCF_004348685.1 Nonomuraea deserti
ATGCCGACGGCGCGTCAGCCCGGCTGTCCCTTCGACCCGCCGGCAGGGCTGATCGACGCCCGCGAGCACGGCCCGATCAGCCGCTTCCCCTTCCCCGACGGGCACCAGGGCTGGCTGGTCACCGGTTACGACCTGGTCCGGTCGATCCTGGCCGACCCGCGGTTCAGCTCGCGCAAGGAGCTCATGCGCCACCACCCGATCATCGACTACGGCGACATCGAGGTCCCCCCGGCGCCGCCCGGCGAGTTCCTCCTCATGGACGAGCCGCGGCACAGCCGCTACCGCAAACCGCTGGTGGGCAAGTTCACCGTCCGGCGGATGCGGCTGCTCACCGAACGCGTCGAACAGGTCACCGCCGAGCACCTGGACGCCATGGAGAAGGCCGGGCCGCCGACGGACCTGGTGACCGCCTTCGCCAAGCCCATCCCCGCCGTCATCATCTGCGAGCTGCTGGGCGTGCCGTACGAGGACCGCGGCTCCTTCCAGCAGCACATCGACACCTTCCTCGGCGGGGAGAGCAGCGACGAGGACCTGATCGCGGCCTACACCGCGACCCAGCGATACCTCGCGGAGCTGGTGGCCGCCAAACGCGCCGACCCCACCGACGACGTGCTCAGCGACCTGCTCGACAGCGACCTGACCGATGAGGAGCTACGGGGGATCGCCCTGATCCTGCTGTCGGCCGGGTTCGACACCACCGCGAACATGCTGGCGCTGGGCACCTTCGCGCTGCTGCGCAACCCGGCGCAGCAGGCCGCGCTGCGCGCCGACCCCGCGCTCGCCGACCGGGCCGTGGAGGAACTGCTGCGGTACCTGAGCGTCGCCAAGACGTTCATGCGGACGGCGCTGGAGGACGTCGAGCTGGGCGGCCACACCATCGAGGCCGGCACGGCGGTCGTCCTGTCCCTCAACACCGCCAACCGCGACCCCGAACGCTTCGCCGACCCCCACACGCTCGACCTGCGCAGGCAGGACGGCGGGCACCTGGCCTTCGGCCACGGCATCCACCAGTGCCTGGGCCAGCAGCTGGCCCGCGTCGAGATGCGCGTCGCCCTCCCCGCGCTGCTCGACCGCTTCCCCACACTGCGCCTGGCCGTCCCGGCTGAAGAGGTCGCCCTGCGCCCCGAGACCGCGGACATCTACGGGGTCAAGAGCCTCCCGGTCACCTGGGAC
>NZ_SMKO01000419.1 GCF_004348685.1 Nonomuraea deserti
CGCTGTGCCCGCCGCCCTGCCCGCCGCCCTGCCCGCGCCCGCCGGAACCCGCCGTTCCGCCACGACGTCGCGGCCGGGCCGGCTGGAGACGCACAACTGCCACCTGCACAAGGGCCACAGCGGCGGGCCGTGGCTCGTCCATGGCACCAGAGACCTGGTCGGGGTGCTGTCGGCGGGCAAGGAGGACGGCTACGCCGCAGGCAACGCCGTCGCCAACGCGCTCAACGCCGAAGGCTACGGCGCCATCGTGCGCCGGGCCGACCCGCGCGGAGTGTACGACGCCCTGTCGGTCAAGCTCAGAGGGCCCGAACGACCGGTCAGGCGCGGCGCCGCCGTCACCGTCACCGCCACCGTCAAGATGCGCGGCCTGATGGCCGCCGCCCAGGTGCCCCTCACGCTCACCCTGGCGGCCGGAGCGAGCCTCACGGCGACCGGCGGGGCCACCTGCGTACGCGAGCCCGCCAAGGCCTCCTGCACGATCGCCACGATCCACCCGCGCCGGCCGGTGCGCATCACGGCCACGGTCGCCGCCGCCCGGGACGCCCGCGCACCCCTGCGCGTCGTCGCGCACGTCGCCTCCACCGCCCTCGACCCCTCGAAGGACGACAACACCAGCACCCTGCGCCTCAAGACCCGCCCTTGAGCCGAGCACGCCGAGCGGGAGCTCGGGAAGCGGGCTCAGGCGGCGGGTTCGAGGGCGGGCTCCTTGAGCGTGCGCGCCAGCAGCCAGGCCAGGACGGGGAACACGACCAGGCACGCCAGCGCCACCCGCAGCGTCGCCGCCTCCGCCACCGCGCCCACCAGCGGGCTGGCCAGGCCGCCCACGCTCACCGCCAGTCCCAGGGTCACGCCGCTGGCCGTGCCGACCCGGCTCGGCAGGAAATCCTGACCCAGCGTCACATGCAGCGAGAACGGGGCGTACAGGGCGATCGACGAGGCGGCGACGAAGGCGTACGCGACGGGTCCTGGAACCAGCACCACGCCGGCGACCGCGGGGATCGCCAGCAGGTAGGACAGGCCCATCGTGCGCACCCGGCCCCAGCGGGCCGCCAGCCGGCCGCCGAGCACCGTGCCCACCGAGGCGCGCATGCCTCCGACCGCGCCCCACAGGCCCATCGCCTTGTTGAGCGCCTGGTCACCCTTGAACAGCTCCATTACCAGCGACATCCCTG
>NZ_SMKO01000041.1 GCF_004348685.1 Nonomuraea deserti
GTGGGGCGGCGGGTGGGGAGGTGGCGACCCTGGACATGACGGACGAGGCCGCGTACGCCCGGGACACGAGCCCGCCGCCCGTTCTCGGGGACGCCGGCGATCTGGCGTACGTCATCTACACGTCCGGGTCGACCGGCGAGCCGAAGGGCGTGCAGATCGAGCACCGCGCGGCCGTCAACCGGATCGCCTGGATGCAGCGGGCGTACCCGGTCGACGCCGCCGACGTGATCATGCAGAAGACTCCCACGTCGTTCGACGTCTCGGTGTGGGAGCTGTTCTGGGGCGTGCTCGCGGGCGCCGCCGTGTGCCTGCCGGCGCCCGGCGCGGAACGCGACCCCGAGGCGCTGGTCGCGGCCGTCCGGCGGCACGGCGTCACCACGATGCATTTCGTGCCGCCGATGCTCGGCGCGTTCCTCGACTTCGTGTCCGGTGCGCAGGAGGGCCCGGACCCGCTGCGCCAGGTGTTCGCCAGCGGCGAGGCGCTGGCGCCGCACCACGTGCGGCGCTTCCGCCAAGTGATCCCGTCGGCCCGGCTGGTGAACCTGTACGGCCCCACCGAGGCCACCGTGGACGTCACCCATTACGCGTGCCGGGGCGACGAGACCCGGGTGCCGATCGGCTGGCCGGTCGCCAACACCCGCGTCCACGTGCTCGACGCCGGGCTGCGCCCGCAGCCGGTCGGCGTGCCGGGCGAGCTGTGCATCGCCGGGGTCCAGCTGGCCAGGGGTTACCTGGGCAGGCCCGAGCTGACCTCCGAGCGGTTCACCGCCGCGCCGCACGCGGGCGAGGAGCGCGTCTACCGCACGGGGGACCGGGCGGTGCGGCTGTCCGACGGCTCCATCGAGTTCCTGGGCCGGATGGACCACCAGCTCAAGGTGCGCGGGCACCGCGTCGAGCCGGGCGAGATCGAGGAGCGGCTGCGGCGGCACCCGTCGGTGCGGGACGCCGTCGTCGTGGCCCGCGAGCCCGACGGCCTGCGCGGTTACGTGCTGTCGGCCGCGCCGATCCCGGAGGACGAGCTCAAGGAGCACCTGCGGCAGGCGCTGCCCGAGTACATGGTGCCCGCCCGGCTGGTCACTCTGGAGCGCTGGCCGCTCACGCCGAACGGCAAACTGGACCGCCGCGCGCTGCCCGAGCCCGCCGGGGGCACCGCGTACGAGGCGCCGCGCACGCCGAGGGAGGCCGGCCTGGCCCGCGTCTGGGCCGAGGTGCTGGGCATCGAGCGGGTCGGCGTGCACGACAACTTCTTCGCGCTCGGCGGCGACTCGATCCGCTTCGTCACCGTGCTGGCCAGGGCCCGCGCCCTCGGTCTCGACTTCACGTTCCGGCAGCTCTTCGAGAACCCGACCGTTGCCCGGCTGGCCGAGGTCGCCGCCGAGAACGCGGGCGACGAAGGCGGCGAGGGCGGCGAGGGCCGGGCGCTGCGGCCGTTCGAGCTGCTCAAGCCGGAGGACCGCGCCAAGATCCCGGGCGGGATCGTGGACGCGTACCCGATGACGCAGCTGCAGGCCGGGCTCGTCTTCCAGAGCGAGCTGTCGCACGGCACCGTCGAATACCACGACATCATCAGCTACACGATCCAGGGCGCGTTCGACGCCGAGCGGTTCGAGCAGGCGGTGCGGATCCTCGCCGCCCGCCACCCGATCTTCCGCACCAGCTACCAGCTCACCGGCTACACCGAGTACCTCCAGCTCGTGCACGAGGACGCGCCGAGCCCGCTGTCGATCGCCGACCTGCGCGGCATGGCCGAACCGGAGCAGGACGCGTGGTACCGCGACTGGGTGGAGCGGGAGAAGGCGCACCGCTTCGTGTGGGCCGAGCCCGGCCTGGTGCGGCTGCACGTGCACGTGCTGGCCGACGACCTGTTCAGGTACACGCTCAGCCAGCACAACTCGGCGCTCGACGGCTGGAGCATCACGCTGGTGCACACCACGCTGTTCGACCTGTACCACCGGCTCGTGGAGGGCCGGCCCCTGCCGGACGCCCCGGCCGGCAACCACGTGCGCGACTACGTGGCGCTGGAGCGGCGCTCGCTCGCGGACGCCGGGCACCGCGCGCACTGGGCGGATGTGCTGGCCGGCGGGGCCTTCACCGAGCTGCCGAGGACCAGGGACTCGGCCGCGCCGGACGTGTTCCCCGTGGTGTTCCACGAGGTGGAACTGCCGGCCGGGTTGTCGGACCGGATCGTGGCGCTGGCCTCGAAGTTGTCGGTGCCGGTAAAGAACGTCGCGCTGGCCGCGCACGTGAAGGTGCTCTCGCTGATCAGCGGCGAGCGCGACGTCATCACGGGGTACGAGCACAGCGGCCGCCCGGAGACGGAGGGCGCCACCGAGGCGATCGGGTTGTTCCTCAACACCGTGCCGTTCCGCGCCCGCATGGAGGCCGGCTCCTGGGCCGACCTCGTGCGCCAGGTCTACCGGTCGGAGGTGGAGCTGCTGCCGGCCCGGCGCTACCCGATGGCGCAGATGAAGCACGACCTGGAAACCCAGGACCCGCTGTTCGAGACGGCCTTCAACTTCACCCATTTCTACCTGCTCAGGCAGCTGGCGGAGCGTGACGGGTTCGCGCTGCTCGACGTTCGGGCCAACTCGGAGACCGAGTTCGTGCTGCGCGCCGAGTTCTCCCGGCACTTCGTCACCGACGAGGTACGCCTGAGCCTGCACTACCACGCCCATCTCTTCGAACCCTGGCAGGTGGCCAGGATGGGCGCGTACTACCGGGCGGCGTTCGAGGCGATGACCGCCGATCCCGACGCCCCGCACCATCTCGCCGACCTGCTGCCGGGCGAGGAGAGCGCGGCGCTGGCCGCGGCCGAGGAGTCGGAGGACCTGCCCCCGGAGGTGGCGGGACTCCTCCCCCGCCCCGCCCGCCTGCGGATCGCCGACGGGCACGGCCTGCGCGTGCCGTTCGCCACTCCCGGCAGGGCCGTGCTCGTCGCGGCCGGCGACGAGAGCGTCACGGTGGACACCGGGCTGCACGGCCGCCGCCTGAACGGCCGCGTGGAGCTCATAACCGAGCCGGAGCGCAGGTCCTTCCGCCGCTCCGGCGGCCGGAGCGCCGCCCGCTCGGGCGGCCGTCCGGCGGGCGCCGTGCAGCAGCGCGTCGCGAAGGCCTGGGCCACGGTGCTCGACGTGCCGGCGGAGTCCATCACGCTCGACAGCAACTTCTTCGAGCTGGGCGGCGGCTCGCTGTCGGCGATGCGGGTGGTCATGGAGATGGGCGGCCTGGTGACGCTCACCGACCTGATGCGCAACTCCACGCTCGGGCCGCTGTGCGCGGTGGCCGAGGCCAACCTCGAAGCGGAGGCCGGGCTCGACGCGGAGCCCCGCCCCCGGCGCCTGCTCAGGCCCCTGACGGACGACCCGGACCGGGCGGCGTGCGCGCTGGTCTGCTTCCCGTACGCCGGTGGCGACGCCGCCAACTTCGAGCCGCTGGCCGCCGCGCTCGCCGAGGAGCGCGACCCGGAGGAGGGCGGCATCGCCGTCTACGGCGTCGACCTGCCGGGCCACGACGCGGGGCGGCCCGGCGAGGCGTTCGTGTCCGTGCGGGAGGCGGCCCGGCTGGTGGCGGACGAGATCCGCGCCACCGTCGGCGTTCCCGTGCTGCTGTGGGGCCACTGCGTCGGCTCGGCGATCGCGGTCGAGACGGCACGCCTGATGGAGGCGGCCGGCGCCCCGCCGCGGCACGTCGTCGTGGCCGGCAAGCTGCTGCACGACGCCGGCACCACCCGCGAGTCCATCCGGCAGGCGGAGGCGATGGGCGACGACGAGGTCGTGGCCTGGCTGGCCGGCGTCACGGGGCTCGCCGGGCTCGACGCGCTCGACCCAGGCCAGGCCGCCTTCGTGGCGGGCGTGTTCCGGCACGACTCCCGCGCCGCCAACACGTACCTGCTCGAACAGGACGGTACGGCCCCGCTCGGCGTGCCCCTGACCGCCGTGTACGCCGCCGACGACCCGCTCACCCCCGGGTACGCCCGGCGCCACGCGGAGTGGGCGCGCTTCGCGAGCACGACCCGGCTGGCCGAGATCGGCCCGGCCGGCCACTACTTCTGCCGCACGGCACCGGACGCCGTGGCCGCCCTGGTGCGCACGCTATGGAAGGAAGAGCTCTGAGCATGTCCGCCACCGACCCACCACCCGGGGCGCCGCCGCCCACCCCGCGCCAGGTGTTCCTGGCGGGGGCCAGGAGCACGATGCCCTTCCTCGCCTCCGCCATCCCGATGGGCATCGCGGGAGGTGTGCTGGGGCTGTCGAGCGGGCTGTCGGAGTTCGCCACTCTGGGGCTGGCGATGGCGGTGAACTCCGGCACCGCGCAGTTCGTCGGGTTCGCCTTGATCGCCGACGGCGCGAGCTGGCCCGCGATCATCCTGACCACGCTCATCCTGGGCCTGCGGATGTTGTTGTACAGCACGATCCTCATCCCGTACGTCAAGGAGGTCCCGCAGCGCTGGCGGATCGTGCTCGGTTTCGGGCTGATCGACGAGGTGTTCTTCGTGGCGATCGACCGCCTGCGCAACGGCAGGCTCACCCACCACAAGCACCTGTTCTTCCTCGGGGCGTCGGGGCTCCTGTACGTCACCTGGATGACGTGCACGGTGATCGGCATGTCGCTCGGGTCGGCCGTGCCCGACGTGGAGAAGCTCGGTCTCGACTTCCCGGTGACCGCCATGTTCATCGCCATGCTCGCGATCGGGCTGACGAACTGGCGGGTCGCGGCGGCCATCGGCTCGGCCGGAGTGACGGTGATGCTGGCGCAGGGCCTGCCGTACAACCTCGGGGTGGTGCTGGCCGCGATCGTCGGCGCCGTGGTCGGCGCGGGATGCGAGCTGGCGACGCGGAGGAACCAGCCGAAGGCGAGCGAGCAGAAGGAGAACGTGGCATGAGCATGCTGTTGCTGATCATCGGCATGGGGTTGTGCAGCTTCCTGCCCCGCTACCTGCCGCTGGCGGTCCTGGCCGGCCGGGAGCTGCCCGCGGTGGTGGAGACCCTGCTGAAGTACACGCCGCCGGCGGTGCTGGCCGCGCTGGTGTTCCCGGCCGTTCTCACGCCGTCAGGAAAGGGCATCGAGCTGACGCTGGCCAATCCCTATGTGATCGGCGGCGTGGTCACCTTCGCGGCGGGCATGGTCTCGAAAAGGTTTCTGCTCTCCACGTCGATCGGGATCGCCGCTTTCTATATGAGCAGGTGGCTGATCGGTTGAAAGATGAACCGCCTTTACTGAACAATCGTTCACTTCCTTTTTTGGAACGTTGCACACCAGTGTGACATGGCACAATGCCATTGACATTCACCGCGACTAATTGTCTCTGATAGAGTCGCGAAGGCGATTCGGTACGGACGCTTACCGCTTGCGCATCCGATGCGTGTGCGGTTAATATCTGACTTCATGTCCACCCCCCTGACCGTGGAAAAAGACTCGCGCCTGATGAGCGCGACCTTGCGCGTTCTGAATGGCATTGAGCGCGCCGGAAACAAACTCCCCCATCCGTTCTGGCTGTTCATCTTCCTGAGCGCCTTCCTCATGGCGCTCAGCTGGTTGCTGGCGACCTTGAACGTCTCGGCGGTCAACCCCGCCGACAACAAGACGGTCGTCGCCCAGAACCTCCTGTCCGCCGAGGGCGTCGCGGTGATGCTCGGCGACGCCATCGACAACTTCGCCACCTTCCCCGCGCTGGGCACGGTGCTCGCCGTCATGCTCGGCGTCGCGGTGGCCGACAAGTCGGGGCTGCTGGCCGCGGTGCTCAGGCGAGGCATCTCCCGCGTGCCCGCGCGATGGGTGACCTTCGCGCTCGCCTTCACCGGCATGATCTCCCACGCTGCCGCCGACTCGGCGTACATCGTGCTGATCCCGCTGGGCGGCCTGGCCTTCTACGCGGTGGGCCGCAACCCGATCATCGGCGTGATCGTGGCGTACGTCTCGGTCGCGGCCGGCTTCGACGCCAGCCCCGTGGTCACCCCGACCGACGTCATCCTGGGCGGCATCACCACCGAGGCCGCGCACACCATCGACCCGAGCGTCACCGTCACGCCGCTCGCCAACTACTTCTTCTCGCTCGCCTCGTCGTTCGTGCTCGCCGCCATCATCACGCTGGTGACGGAGACCCTGCTCACCAAGCGGGCCAAGAGCATGCCGATCGACGACGACGCCGACGTCGGCGACCTGGGCGACCTCAAGCTGTCCGACGTGGAGCGGCGCGGCCTGCGCTGGTCCGGCATCTCGCTGCTGGTGATCGTCGCGCTGGTCGCGCTGGCCATCGTCCCGTCCGGCTCGCCGCTGCGCGACGAGAACGGCGACCTCGACTTCGGCCCGCTGCTCGGTGCGATCGCCCTGCTGATCGGCGTCGCCTTCTGCGTCGTCGGCATCGTCTACGGGCGCATCGTCGGCACCATCAAGACGAGCAGCGACGTGCCCGAGTTCATGGCGCACGGCATGAAGGAGATGGCCCCGGTCATCGTGCTGTTCTTCGCCATCTCGCAGTTCCTGGCCTACTTCAAGTGGACCAACATCGGCACGATCGTCGCGATCAAGGGCGCCGACCTGCTCAAGGCGGCCGGCATCACCGGGCCCGTGGTGTTCATCGGCATCCTGCTCATCGTCACGATCATCAACCTGCTGATCACCAGCGGCTCCGCCCAGTGGGCGCTGGTCGGCCCGGTGTTCGTGCCGATGCTGATGCTCCTCGACATCCCGGCGGAGACCACCCAGGCGCTCTACCGCATCGCCGACTCCTGCACCAACGCGCTGTCGCCGATGAGCCCCTACTTCGTGCTGGTGCTCGGGTTCGTCCAGCGCTACCGCAAGTCGGCCGGCATCGGCACCCTGATGGCCCTCGTGCTGCCCTTGTGCCTGGTCATGCTCGTCACCTGGACGCTGATGTTCCTGGCGTGGTGGGCCCTCGGCATCCCCCTCGGACCGGGCGTACCCGTCCGGTAATTCCCTCTAGATTAAGGATCCTTCAGTGACACCGGCTCCCATGTGGACCCACCAGGCCCTTCCCGCCATGCTCGCCGACCTGCGCAGGCTCGTCGAGCTGGAGAGCCCGAGCGACGACAAGACACTGCTCGACCGGGCACTCGACGAGATCGGCGACTGGGCCGCCGACCGCATCGGGAAGCCGGACCTGCTCCAACGTCACGACGGCGGCCGCCACGGCGACGTGCTGGAGCTGACCTACCACGGCACGGCCCCCGGCTTCGTCCTGCTGGTCGGCCACTACGACACCGTCTGGCCGGCCGGCACCCTCGCCGGCTGGCCATGGCGGGTCAGCGACGGCGTCATCAGCGCGCCCGGCGTCTTCGACATGAAGACCGGCCTGGTCCAGGCGGTGTGGGCGGTGCGCGGGCTGCGCGAGCTCGGCCTCCCGCACCCCTCGGTCCGGCTGCTGTTCAACGGCGACGAGGAGATCGGCAGCCCGGCCTCCCGCGAGCGGATCGAGGGAGCCAGCGAGGGCGCGCTGGCCACCCTGGTCTTCGAGGGCGCGATCGACGGGGCGGTGAAGACCTCCCGCAAGGGGGTGGGCATCTTCCAGGTCACCGCCACCGGCATCGAGGCACACGCCGGGCTCGACCCCACGGCCGGCGCCAGCGCCGTGCACGCGCTGGCCGCGCTGATCCTCGACATCGCCGCACTGGGCGCTCCCGAGCGCGGCACCACGGTCAACGTCGGCGTCGTCAACGGCGGCACCGGCACCAACGTCACCGCCGGGCGCGCCACGTGCGGCATCGACGTACGCGTCTCCCACCCCGACGAGATGGACCGCGTGGACGCCGCACTCGCCGCGCTGCGCTCGCCCGACCCGCGCGTGTCCATCGCGCTGACCGGCGGCTGGAACCGGCCTCCGATGACCCCCAACCCGGCCTCGGAAGACCTGTTCGCCAGGGCCTGCAAAGCCGCCATCGAGCAGGGCCTCGACCTGCGCGAGGCGGGGGTCGGCGGCGCCAGCGACGCCAACTTCGTCTCCGCGCTCGGCCGCCCCGTGCTCGACGGGCTCGGCCCCGTGGGGGCGGGCTCCCACTCCCGCGGCGAGCACGCCATCGTCGAGTACATCCCGGAGCGCACCGCCCTCACCATGGGTATCATCACCGGCTACGCCGGCTAGGCGGACCGGGCCATGGACACCCGCACCGGCTAGGCGGGCGGAGCCCCCGTCGTGTCCGGCCCGTCCAGCAGGACGAGGTCGGACGGGCCGATCGTGGAGGTGGCCAGCAGCTCCATGATCAGGTTGTGGTTGAGCGTGTTGCCCAGCGGTGGCGGGATCTCCTCCTCCAGGAGCCCCGGCACCTTCGGGCTGAGCCGCTTGCGCGTCTGGGTGACGATGTGGGCGGCGCGCTTGGCCGTCCAGCCCTGACCGGGGAGGATGCGGTTGAGCTCGTCGGCGACCTGAGCCCAGGTCAGCGGCTGCGGCCAGGGCTCGGGCCGCAGATAGCGCTGGCCGAGGCAGACCAGCACCAGGCGCTCGACCGTGCTCAGCCTCCACCCGGGCGGGTTGCGGGTGTCGGCGTCATGGCGGTTGTCCTGGCCGGGATCGGCCCTCCCCATCACGATCCGCACCTCGAGCAAGTGTTCCTGCTCGGGAGCGACGATGAACAGCGGCGTGTGCGCCACCGGCAACCTCGTCCGGTGGCCGGTGAGCACCAGCCGCGCGCCCGGCAGGCGGATGGGCAGCCTGCCGAGGTTGTACAACATCCAGGCGGAGTCCTCGCGGGTGATGTATCCGTGCCGCCGGCTGACGTGCGGATCGTTCGGGCCGACGCAGACGTGGACGTCCGGCTCGCAACGCCCGAACACCACATCGAACTCGGCATCCGGCGCGACGCGCATCCCTCCGTTGCTGCCCCGGACGAACAGCGTGCCCGGCTGCGCCGGGGGAAGCCCTTCGGCGAAGTTCCCGAGTTCCTTCGGCAGGATGTCCACTTTGCTCTGCGGCCTGCGCACCGTCCACGCCATGTCGTCGATCCTCTCTCCATGCACCGGATCACGCTAGCCGCCGCCCTGCGGGAGGGGTCCCCGGCTCAGCCGGTTCTGGACGGGTTGACCGTGTAGTGCACGATCACGCTCGGGCCTGACCGCACCTCGATGAGCTCGCGCACCAGCTTGCCCGCGAAGTCCACGACCCGGAGCTCGATCATGCTCGCGTTGTCCCGCTCCCAGCAGTACAGATGCGTCTCGTCGTACCAGCCGAGCACCGTGTCGCAGTCGGAGGAGAACGCGCGGACCTGTTTGCCGGTGGCGGACTCCCAGAGGCAGTGGTCGCCGTCGTGGCCGCTCGGGCAGTCGGTCACGAACGTGGCGCCGGAAGGAGAGAAGATCTGCGCGTCGTCGAACGGCGGCGCCCCGACGTCCCGCACGTCGCGTATGCGCTTGCCGGAGACGTCGAAGAAGCGTAACCCCTTGTCGTCGCCGTAGACGCTGACCACGCTCCGCTCGTCGTGGCCCCAGACGAACTCGTGGTCCTCGATCGCCTCGTCGGCCACGTCGATCACGCTGACCGCGCTCCTCGCGAGGTCGGTCTGGTCCACGGTGAGGACGGCGAAGCCCACGGTCAGCCATTCCTCCTCGCCCTTGCCGTTCTCGACCTCCTTGGTGACGTTGAGCAGGATCTTCGAGCTGTCCTTCGACCAGGCCTGGATGGAGCCGCTCATCGGCTTGCGCACGGTCTTGACCCGGAAACTGGAGCCGGCCTCCCGGTTGGTGATGAGGACCGAGCTGTAGTCGTCATCGGTGTAGAGCTTGGGCCGCTCCGCGAGATACCGGCCGTTGGGCGAGACCAGAGACTTCGCGTTGGCGGGATACTTCTCGAACGTGCCCTGCAGCGACTGCCTGGCGTAGTCGACGTAGGTGTCGGTCTTCTTGTCGTAGACCTCGTACGCCGTGAGCCTGATCGGGTCGGACGGGCTCTCGTAGAGCGTCATCCGGTCGCCGGGCGGCTCGGTCTCGACGGGTTCCGGCGTGCTCGTGTCCTGTGGCGGCGCCGAGGTCACGGCCGCGGGCCGGGCGGCGAGCGGGTCGGGCTCGTAGACGGCCTTGCCCACGGCCACCCCGGCCGCCCCCGACACCACGACGAGCGCGGTGACGGCGGCGGCCACGCCGGCGACGGGCCGGCGCGCGTGTTCCGGACGCTTCAAGGGCTGACCGTCTTCCCGCGGCGGTTCCCAGGTGACCTCCCTGAACGGGTCGCCTGCGCCCGGCGGCTTCCGCAGCAGCCGCATGATCACCTGCTGGGCCGTCGGACGCTCCGCCGGGTCCTTGGCCAGGCACCGCTCGACCACCTCGCGCAGGGGCCCGTCGAGCACGCCCAGGTCGGGCGGATCCCTGAGCACCCGGTCCGTCACCGCGTGGGGCCCGTCATGGCCGAACGGCGCCCGCCCGCAGGACGCGAAGACGATCGTGGCGGCCCAGGAGAACATGTCCGTGGCCGGCCCCACCGGCCGGCCCAGGACCTGCTCGGGGCTCATGTACGCGGGAGTGCCGATCTGCGTGCTGCTGGTCATCTGCACCGGGTCCAGCGTGCGCGCGATGCCGAAGTCGATCACGCGCGGCCCGTCGCCGGCCATGATCACGTTGCCCGGCTTGAAGTCACGGTGCACGACCTTGCCCTCGTGGATGGCGACCAGCGCGGCGGCGGTGCCGATGGCCAGCCGATCCAGCGCGGGGCCGGTGCGCGGGCCCTCGTCCCGCACGATCCGCTCCAGGGAGGGGCCTTCGACGTACTGGCTGACGATGTACGGCCGGTCGTGCGCGACGCCCGTGCTGAGCACGACCGCGGTGCAGAAGGGCGCTACCTGCTGGGCGACCTGCGCCTCGCGCAGGAAACGCTGGACGCTCTCCTCGTCGTCCGCCTGGTCGCTGCGCAACCATTTGATGGCCACATGCGCACCCATGGGTGTCCTGGCCAGGTAGACAACGCCCTGTCCGCCCTCACCCAGCCTGCCGAGAAGCTCCAGGCCACCCAGTTCGGGGGGATCGCCGGGCACAAGCGGTGCAAAGGATGGCATGGCGTCATTGTGTCTCGACGCTGCGTATCCCCGGCAACCTTACTCCTGAGTAAGTTGGCCCTGTCATGAGGAGGGGTTCGCCGCGTACCGGGGGGAGAGATCCAGGTCCTTAGGGACGTCCAGCAACCTGCGCACCAGCTTGCCGTCCAGGGTCACGACCTGGATCTCGTCGTTGGCGCCGTTGTCCTGCTCCCAGCAGAAGAGATGGTCCTCGTCGAACCAGCCGAGCACCTTGTCGCAGTCGGAGGAGAACGTACGGGCCCGCTTGCCGGTCGCGGTGTCCCAGAGGCAGTGGTCGCCGTCGGCCTCCCCGTTACGGCAGTCGGTCACGAAGGTCCTGCCCGAGGGCGAGAACTGGAGCTCGGCGCCGGCCTCCAGCGCCCCCACGCCGGGCACGTCGCGAGCGGGTCGGCCGGAGGCGTCGTAGAAGCGCAGCCCGTTGATCTTCTTGTGGAAGTAGATCACGCCCTCCCCCCGGGCGTCCCACCCGAACTCGTCGTCTCCGAGCGTGGCGTCGTGCACGTCGACCACGTTCACCTCGCTCCGGGCCAGGTCGGCCCGGTCCACGTCGACGATGGCGAAGCCCGTGGTGGCCCGGCCCTTCTCGCCCTTCGCGTCCTTGGCCGGCTTCGTCACGTTGAGCAGGATCTTCGAGCTGTCCCTCGACCAGGCTGTGATGGTGCTCTCCAGCGGATCGCGCACGGTCTTGACCCGGAAGCTGACCCCTGTCTCGCCGTTGGTGATGAGCACGGAGTCATAGCCGTCCGAGGTGTAGTCCGTCTGCCTGACCGCGTGATAGCGGCCGTCGGGTGAGACCAGCGAGTCGAGGATGCCGGCGTACTTCTCGAACGTGCCCCGCCGCACCTTCCTGGCGTAATAGACGTCCTCGTCGGTCTTCTCGTTGTTGACGCTGTACGACATCAGCCTGATCGGGTCGGCGGGCCGCTCGAAGAGCTCGGCCCCGCCGGGCAGATCGGTGTCGGCGGGCGTGGCCGTGGGGCCCGGCGCCGGGGTCGTCGCCTTCGACGGCGCGGGCGCCGACGCCGAGGGCGTGGCCGGCTGGGCCGCGCTGCCGGTCGGCGTCATCAGCCGGGCCGCCGCGATCCCGGCCGCCGTGAGGAGCAGGGCCGACACCACGGCCGCGCCGACGACGACGGTCTTGCGACGCAGCGCCCGCGCGGGCCGCTTGGGGACGGACGGCGGGGCGGCCGCCGGCGGGGTGGCGGGCGTCGCCGCCGGCCCGCCGCCCTCCTCGACGGGGTCGGCCTCGGGCCCCGACCTCCGCAGCAGCCGCATCATGACGTCCTTGGCCGTCGGCCGCCGCGCCGGGTCCTTGGCCAGGCACTGCTCGACCACCTCACGCAGCGGCCCTTCGAGCGCGCCCAGGTCGGGCTGCTCGTGGAGCACCCGCTGCATCACCGTGTGCGTGCCGTCGGCGCCGAACGGCGCCCGCCCGCAGGACGCGAAGACCATCGAGGCGGCCCAGGAGAACATGTCGGCCGCCGGCCCGACCGCGGTGCCCCGGATCTGCTCGGGGCTCATGTACGCGGGAGTGCCGATCTGCGTGCTGCTGGTCATCTGCACCGGGTCCAGCGTGCGCGCGATGCCGAAGTCGATCACGCGCGGCCCGTCGGAGGCCATGATGACGTTGCCCGGCTTGAAGTCGCGGTGCACGACCTGGCCCTCGTGGATGGCGGCCAGCGCCGTGGCCGTGCCGATGGCCAGCCGGTCGAGCGCGGGGCCCCTGCGGGGACCTTCCTGGCGCACGACCCGGTCCAGCGAGGGCCCTTCGACGTATTCGCTCATGATGTACGGCCGGCCGTGCTCGACGCCCGTGCTGAGCACGTCGGCGGTGCAGAACGACGCCACCCGCTGGGCGACCTGCGCCTCGCGCAGGAACCGATCGACGCTCTCCTCGTCGCCTGACTGGTCCGGGCGCAGCCATTTGACGGCCACGTACGCTTCCATCGGCGTCCTGGCCAGGTAGACGACACCTTGTCCGCCCTCGCCCAGCCTGCCGAGAAGGTCGAGGCCGCCCAGACGCTCCGGGTCGCCGGGGACCAGCGGCATGAAGGATGGCATGCGGTAATTGTGTCCCTACGCAGGGGATCAGCAGAACCTTACGTGGGACAATGTTCCCGAATCGCCTGACGATCTCAGTCGTCGGGCACCGCCGTGGCCGACCACGCCGCGACCCCCAGGGCCGCCCCGGTCAGCAGCAGCACGCCCGAGACGCCACTCACCGCGGCGGCTGCCCCGGACGCCGCCGGGATCAGGGTCTGGGCCAGGCGGTTGCCCGCGATCCGCAGGGACAGCACCGTCCCCTGGGTGCCGGACGGAGTCAGCCGGGTGACCCACACCATCGTCATCGGCTGGCCGAGACCCGAGGCGAAGCCGTACACGGCGGTGAGGCCGATGAGGACGCCGACGGGCATGGGAAGGGGCAGGCCGCACAGCGCGAGCGCCGACACCGCGCAGGCCGCCACGGTGAGCTTCCTGCGCCCGAGCATCCGCACCAGGGAACCCAGGTTGATGCGCGACGCCATCGTCATGAGCGAGCGGGCGGCGAGCATCGCGGTCACCCAGCCGGGCGCGATGCCCCTGCTGTGCGCGAGGGCGGGCAGGTACGCCAGCGTCACGTCGATCGACGCCAGGATCAGCCCGCTGACCAGCAGCGCCCGGTACATGCCCGGGATGGCGAGCAGCCGCCGCGCCGGCCAGCGGCTCCCGGAGGTGGGCTCCGGCGTGGCGCGGTGATGGCTGCCGAACCCGAACGAGGCGGCCAGGGTCACCAGGCTCGCCAGCCCGCACGCGGCGGCGATCGGCTCCAGCGGCGGCGAGAGGGTGCCGGGCGCGGGCGGCATCAGCAGGAGCAGCGGGCCCACGCCCTGCCCCAGGGACGTGATGAACGTGTAGACCCCGAAGACGGTGTCCATGCCGCGCCGCCGCGCCTGGCCGGTCACCGCCGACTGCTCGGCGACCATCGAGAAGATGATGCCGATGCCGAGCAGGGCGGTGGCGGCGATCAGCAGCGCGAGGTGCTCGGAGGCGACGAGGGCGATCGCCGAGGCGCCGGTCAGTGCGGCCCCGCCGATCACCATGCTCGGCCGCTCCCCCACCCGGTCGACGAGGCGGCCCGTGGCCACCGCCAGGATCAGCGGGGGGAGCGCGAACATCACCGCGAGCACGGCCAGCCACACCGACCCGTACCCCAGCTCGATCACCGCGTACGACAGCGACGGCCGCAGCCCGTAGCTGATGACCTGGACGAGGATCGCGTGGACCACGAGCAGGGGCCAGAAGGCCCGGCCCGCGGTCACCGCGGGTAGGCGATGCCGTCGATGAGCCTGCGCGCGGTGCGCACCACTCCGGTCCTGGTCACGTCGTGCCCGTCGAGCTCGACCTCGACGTCAAGGTAGCCCGTCGGGTGTTCCACCCGCACCCGCGGGCCGGCGGAGAGCTCGGCGACGCCGTCGACCGCGCTGCCCGGCAGCCGCAGCGCCGCCGCGACGCTGGCCGCGCCCAGCACGCCGATCGAGGTGTGGCACCGGTGCGGGATGAAGGTCCTGGTGCCGCACGCGCCGCCGGCCCGCGGCGGGGAGACCATGGTGAGTTTGGGCACCGTGGTGTCGCTGACGTCACCCAGCCCCATGCGGCGGCCCGCCTCCAGGCGCAGCGCCTCCAGGCGGCGGCGGAGCGACGCGTCGTTCTCCAGTTCCTCGGGGCTCTCCACGCCGGTGACGCCCAGCTGGGCCGCGGGCATCACCACGACCGGCATGCCGTTGTCCACGCAGGTGACGCTGACGCCGTCGATGACCTCGCTGACCTGTCCTGTGGGCAGCAGCGAGCCGCAGGTCGAGCCGGCCGTGCCCTGGAAGTCGAGGACGACGGGCGCGGCCGTGCCGGGCACCCCGGCGATCTCGACGTCGCCGTCGTAGGTGACCTCGCCGCCGGGCGTGCGCACGGTCGCGGCCACGGCGCCCCCCGTGTTCGCCATGGCGATGTGTACGGACGTGGTGTCCTGCCCCGCCGCGACCAGGCCGCGCTCGATGGCGAACGGCCCCACGCCCGCGAGGATGTTGCCGCAGTTCTGCTGGTCCGACACCAGCGCCTGGTCGACGAAGACCTGGAGGAACAGGTAGTCGACCGAGCCGTCGTCCCCGGGGGACACCACGGCCACCTTGCTGGTGAGCGGATGGGCGCCGCCCAGGCCGTCGATCTGCCGGTGGTCCGGCGAGCCCATGATCCGCAGCAGCAGCTCGTCGCGCTCCTCACGGTCGCCAGGCAGGTCGTCCGCGAGGAAGTACAGCCCTTTCGACGTGCCCCCGCGCATGATCATGCAGGGGATGCCGGAACGTCCGGTCACCATGGGTCTCCGTTCTCCGTGGCGGGCCGGGTCTTCTCCAGGGCCTCGATGACGCTGCGCAGGTGAGCGCGCATGGCGGCCTCCGCCCGGCTCTCGTCGCGGGCACAGATGGCCTCGATGATCTCCAGGTGCTGCGGCAGCGACACGGCCGCGCGGCCCGACTGGAGCGCGAGCCGCACCTGGTAGCGCGTCAGGTTGCCGCGGATGCGTTCGATGATCTCGCCGGCCGCCGACTGGTCGCTGATCGTCCTGATGAACGCGTGCAGCTCCTTGTTGCAGTTGGAGTATTCGATGAGGTCGCCGGACGCCTCGTACTGCCGCATCCGCTCCCCGATGGAGCGCAGCTGGGCGGCCTGGCCGTCGGTGACCCTGACGGCCGCCTTGGCCGCGCAGAGCCCCTCGACGACCATGCGGATCTCGGTGAACTCGATGGCCTCCGCGAGAGTGATCGCCCGGACCCGCGCGCCCCGGTTCGGGATCCGCTCCACCAGGCCCTCGCTCACCAGGTCGGCGAGCGCGTTGCGCACGTGCGACCTGGAGGCGCCGAGCTGGGCGCAGAGATCCGCCTCGATGAGCCGCTGATTCGGCGCCAGGTCCCCCGCGAAGATGGCTTCACGAATCCGGTCCACTACTTTCATTGGTCGGACGTCCCCGATCCTGACTCATGTGATCATTTCGCTCGGCGGGACGGCCCGCCGGGACTGCCGGAGGATGGCCACCGGCTCGTCAGCCGGTGTAGCCGAAGATCTGCCGCCACCGCTTCGCGTCCTCCTCGACGTGCTCCAGCGCGGTCTCGGCGTCGATCCGGTAGAGCCAGCCGGAGTCGGCGGCGGGGAAGGTCGTGTCGCCGACCTTCGGGGTGCCGACATCAGCGCGCACCGGATAGTCGCCCTGCTGCACGGCGATCTTCTGGGCGTCCTTGGACAGCAGCCAGGAGGCGAAGACCTTGGCGGCGTTCGGTGACGGCGCCTGCGCGCCCACGCCCACGTAGAACGGGTAGCCGGCCGCGCCCTCCTCCGGGACGGCGATCGTGAGCGGCGCCCCGTCGGCGATGGCCCCGACCCCCGTCGCCACCGGCATCGTCGCCACGGACACCTCGCCGCGCGTCAGCGCGTCGGTCTGCCCCGCGGACGAGTCGAAGATCCGCGGCTTGTTGGCGGCGTACTTCTTCAGGTAGCCGTCGCCGATCTTGTCGAACTGGAACCGGGTGAGCGCGGCGGTGCTGCCGCCGGCTCCGACCTGGACGATCCCGAGCTTGCCCCGCCACTTCGGGTCCAGCAGGTCCGCCCAGTTCTTCGGCTCCTGGCCCTTGGGGACGACGGCGTTGTTGAACGCGAACGAGTAGACCCGGTCGAAGGAGGAGAAGTAGAGCCCGTCGTCCTTGATCGCGTCGCCCGCCGCGGTCTTCACCCCGTCCTGCAGCGGGGTCTTCTGGAACGTTCCCGCCTTGGCGAGGGCGACGATGATGTCCTCCCCCGAGATGCGGATCACGTCGGCGCCGAGCTTCTTGGCGCCGACCTCCGAGAGCACGCGCTCGGAGAGCTTGTTCGGGGCCAGCCGGATGGTCTCGACCTCGATCCCGGTCGCCTCCGTGAAGGCGTCGGTGACGGCTTTCTCCGAGTGCTCGCTGCCGCCGGTGTAGAAGACCAGGGAGCCTTCTTCCTTGGCGGCCGAGAACAGCTGCTCGTCGGCGATCAGCTCGCCGCCGACCTCCAGCTTCGCGGCCTCGCTGGCGCCGCCGCCGGACCCGCCGCATCCGGCCAGCGCCAGGACCGCGGCGACGGCTGTCGCGAGAGCTTGACGACCCGTACGGCCAGCTTTCATGACGTCTCCCTACGATGTTTGAGCTATCTCTGCTCGCTGGCGCCGAAGCGCCTGGACAAGATGGAGAGGGCGAGGATCACCAGGCAGTAGAGCAGGCTCGTGGCGGCCGCCCGCTGCAGGATCCCGTTGTCGAAGTCGTCGAAGATCACGATCGACAACAACCGCGTGTCCGAGGTGAAGAGGAACAGCGGCACCGTCAGCTCGCGCATCGACAACATCAGCAGCAGCAGGAAGGTCGAGGTGAGACCGACCCGCAGCAGCGGCGCCGTGATCGAGGCGATCGCCCGGGTGCGGGAGGCACCGTGCATCACGGCCGAGTCCTCCAGGTCGCGGTCGACCTGGCCGATCGACGAGGCGACCCCGCGGAACCCCTGCGGCATCTGCGCCGCGACGAACGCGATCACCATGACGGCGAGCGTCCCGTACACCGGGATCGGCATGATCAGCCAGGTCCACAGCAGGCCCAGGCCGAGCACGATCGCCGGGATCGCCAGCGGCAGCATGGACACGTACTCCAGCGGCTGGCGGCCCGGCAGCTTGGTGCGCTGCACGACGTACGCCACCGCGAACGCCAGCAGGGTGCCGAGCAGCGCCGCCGCGACCGACACCACGACGCTGTTGACCGTGGCCCGCTGGGCGATGCTGGAGTCCAGCACGTCCGCGAAGGCCTCGACGGTGAACGCGTCCGGCTTGCCGAACGACCCGAGCACCGTGCCGATGTACGGCGAGTCGTGCAGGGCGACGAACGCCAGCGCGAGCACCGGGAGCACGGTGGACAGGACGAAATAGCCGAGACCGGCCAGCAGCGCGGGCAGCCGCCAGCCGCCGAGGTCGATCTGGCGCGGCTTCATGCCCTTGCCGGAGACGGTGGTGAAGGTGCGCCTGGCCAGCATCCGCCGTTGCAGCGCGGTGACCACCAGCACGACCGCCACCAGGGCGATCGCCACCGCGGCCGCCTCGTTGCCGCGCGACGGCGTCGAGTTCATCAGCCGGTAGATGTACGTGGGCAGCGTCTCCACGCCGGCGGCCCCGCCGATGATCTGCGACACAGGGAAGTTCTCGATGGTGAGCACGAAGATCAGCACGGCCGCGCCGAGGAACGCCGGGGTGACCAGCGGCAGGGTGACCCGGCGCAGCACCTGGCCGAACGGCGCGCCGTGCACGTTGGCGGCCTCCTCCAGGTCGGGGTTCATCAGGCTCAGCGCCCCGTGGATGAGCAGGAACGCGTACGGCGCGTAGTAGAGCGCGAGCACCACGATCAGGCCGGCGATGTTGTTGACGTCGACGAACGGGGGCAGCCCCAGATCGCGCAGCGTGATGTTGGCCAGCCCGGCGTTCTCGCTGCCCAGCACCGACCACGCCAGCGCGCCCACGTAGGACGGCAGCAACATCGGCAGCAGGCCCACCAGGTAGAGGAACCCGCGCCAGTACACGTTGGTGCGAGCGGTGACGAAGGCCAGGAAACCGCCGATGAGCAGGGCCAGCGCGGAGGCGCCGATGCCCACGGCGAGCGAGTTGAGCGCGGCCTTGAGCGAGCCGGCGCTCGTCACGTCGACGAAGTTGTCGAGGGTCAGCCCGCTCAGGTCGAAGTTGCCGGGCCGTGGAGTGTCCGACGCGAACGCCGACAACACGACCAGGGCCACGGGCGCGAGGATCAGCAGGGCGAGCACCGCGAACAACACGGCCGGCAGCGTGATCTCCCGCAGCAGGCGGCGGGCGCGTCCCCGCAGCCCTGCCGGCCGGTTCCGTACGGGCTTCCCCACGGTCTGTGACGTCATCACGCGGCCACTTCCGCGGGCAGCACCCGCATCGCGCGGGCCGGCAGCGACACGGTGACCGCGTCGTTCATGCCGAACAGCGGCCCGGCGGACTTCATCTGGACGGCGTCCAGCTCCAGCCCGTCGCCGACCCGGACGCGGTAGGCGACGGTGGAGCCCTGGAACGCGAAGCTGACGATCGTCCCCGGCAGCGCGTTGACGTCCCCGGCCCCGCCCGCGGCGAGCAGGACGTCCTCGGCCCGGACGCAGAGCCGCAGGGTCTCGGCCGCCTCGTACGGCTCGACCTTCAGCTTCTGCCCGGTGGCCGTCAGCTGGACGCACGTGGCGTCCTCCGGGGTGACGGGGATGACGTTGTCGACCCCGAGGAACTCGGCGATGGAGGCGCTCTTCGGGTTGGCGTAGATCTCGTGCGGCTCGCCGATCTGCACGATCCGCCCCGACTGCATGAGGGCGATCCGGTCAGCCAGGGCCAGCGCCTCGTCCTGGTCGTGCGTGACGTACAGCGAGGTCAGTCTGAGCCGCAGCTGCAGCTCGCGCAGCTCCATCCGGAGCCGGTGGCGCAGCCGGGCGTCGAGGTTGGACAGCGGCTCGTCGAGCAGCAGCACCGACGGCTGCATGGCGAGGCTGCGGGCCAGGGCGACCCGCTGCATCTGGCCGCCGGACAGCAGGCTGGCCCCCCGCTCGGCGAGGTGGTCGAGGCCGACGAGTTCGAGCGTCTCGTGGACGGCCTCGCCGATCTCCGCCTTCTTCCTGCCCTTCATCTTGAGGGGGAAGGCCACGTTCTCGAAGACGGTCATGTGCGGCCAGATGGCGTACGACTGGAACACCATGCCGACGTTGCGCTTGTTGGGCGCGCGGTTGATGCCCCTGCCGCTGTCGAAGACCGTCTGGTCGCCGATGGTGATGACGGCCGACGCCGGCGTCTCCAGGCCCGCGATGCAGCGCATGGTGCTGGTCTTCCCGCAGCCCGACTGGCCGAGGAGGACCAGGGACTCCCCCTCGTTCACCGTCAGGTCGAGGTCGGACACGGCGACCGCGTCGCCGTACTTCAGGGTGAGCCCGTGGACGTCGACCTTCATGGCGAGTCCCTCTCGTCGGCCGCGCGGAAGCCGTGCAGGTCATAGGAGAGGCCGCCCGCGAGGTACTGCTCGCGCGCCCTGGCCTCCTTCGCCTCGCGGGCTCGGCCGGCCGCCACCACGTCGTCGATCCGCTCGGCGGCGACGACGGCCACGCCGTCCCCGTCCATGAGCACGGCGTCTCCGGGGCGGATCAGCGTGCCGCCGACGACGGCGGGCCGGTCGATCGCGCCGCGGTGCGCCTTGGCCGCGCCGCGCACCCGGATCCACCGGGCCCAGATCGGCAGGCCGAGCTCGCGCAGCGTGTCCGCGTCGCGCACCGAGGCGTTGATCAGCAGGCCCGCCGCGCCCTGGGCCTTGAACTGGGTGGCGAGCAGGTCGCCGACCACCGCCACGGGCACCGGGTTGTCCAGCGTCAGCACGACGACGTCGCCGGGACGGGTGCGGGCGGCGGCCTCGTGCACGGCGCGGTTGTCGGCCGGGCCGCACACCGCGATCCGCGCGGGGCCCGCGACGGCGGTGCCGGGGATCAGCTGGATGAAGTCCTCGTCGACCAGGCCCTGGCGGCCGGAAGCCTCGTACACGGTCGCCACGCCGAGGCGGGCAAGCTCGTCGAAGGCGCTTCTTCGCCCGCTCACAGCGCCCCCACCACGTTCGGGACGATCCGCTGGAACGCCTCGGCGTGCCGGATCGCCTTGTCGCCGGTGACCTTGCGGGCGTGGTTGGCCCGGTGCCCGGCGCGCTCGGTGTAGTACTGCTTCAGGTACGCCTGCGCGCTCATCGCGTCCATGGCCTTGACCTTCGCCTCGAACACCTCGGTGATGTCCACGAACACCGTGGGGACGAACCCGCACAGGTCCGGCTGGTGGGGCTCGAACACCAGGAACTCCGACGGCGGCGCGGTGCGGAACCCGGCCTCGACGACCGCGCCGGAGGTGAGCAGCCGGGCCTGCGAGACCACCTGGTAGGCCACGGGGTGGTCGGGGTTGAACGGGTCCTTCTCCGGGTGGGTGAGGACGACGTGGGGGGCGTAGTCGCGCATCAGCTCGGCGAGCCTGTCGATGGCCTGGCCGCCCGCGCGCAGCGGGTAGTCGCCCAGGTCGAAGCACTCGTAGCTCGCGCCCACCGCCTGCGCCGCCTCGGTGGCCTCGGCGTGCCGTACGCGCTTGACGTTCTCGACGGTCTGGCCGGGCTCCTTCCACAACTCGCCGGACTCGCCGCGCTCCCCGTACGAGAGCGTCACCACCCGGGCTTCGCCGCCGGCCAGGGTGTGCTTGGCGATGGCGCCCGCGGCGCGCCAGACGAAGTCCGCGCTGTGCGCTCCGACGACCAGCATTCTTCGTACGGCCATGTCTTGGGTTGCCCTTTCGTCGTGGTGGAGGGGGACCGGTCAGTCCAGCAGCGAGGCGAGCCAGGTGCGGGAGGCTTCCATGACCCAGGAGGGCCGGCCGAGCTCCGCGAGATAGCCGGCGGCGTCCTCGACCTCGTGCACCCGCCGGGCGGCGTGCACCTTGCTGCCCTCGATCAGCCGGTCGATCAGCTGGTCGACGTCGCCGGAGAGCTCGGCCACGATCTGCGCCCGCAGCCATTCCTGCTCGCCCGCGGCGACGGCGGCCGTCTCGCACTCGAGCATCAGCGCGGCCATGCCCTTCATGAAGACGCTGCGCAGCAGCTTCCTGGCGGCGGCCGCGCCCGCTCCGCCGGGAATGCTCTCCACGGGCACGGCGGCGGGCCGCACGAGGTCGGCGAACGTGTCGGCGCCGGTGCCGCTGGCCATCAGCGGGGTGCGCGCGCCCTGCCGGGGCACGGGCGCCAGCACCGCGACGTCGGCGAACCGGACGTCCTGGGCCGCGGCCAGCTCCGCCAGCGTGCGCTTCAGAGCGGGAGAACCGGTGTTGAGGTCGGCGTAGATAGCATGTTTCGGACAACCAGGAAGAGCCTGCCGGGCGACCGATTCCGCGGCCCGGGCGCCCACGAGGCTGATGACGAGGTCGGCGCCGGCCACGGCCTCCGCCACGGAGGACACCTGCTCCACGTCGTCGCCGGCCTGCGCGTACGGGTCGAAGCCTCGCACGCCGAGGCCGGCGGCACGCAGGTCACGTGCGTAGATCCGCCCGGCCTCGCCCAGTCCCAACATCGCGATCTTTGTCACGCCGGCTCCCGACCATCCTGTCGATGAAACAGTAGCCAGAATTGTTGACAATCTGATTGCCAATGTCAACCCTATTTCGGTCGAATGACCGGCAGATTTCCGGACCACCGTCGCGGGCATGCCGCCGAGCCGGGGCCCGGCTCACGGGCCCCGGCATCGCGGGACGGCGGCCGTCAGGACCCGGCGATCCTGAGGTCCTCCGGGACGATCTCCTCGTACGACGGGAAGTGGTCGATCAGGCCGGTCTCGCGGTGGAACGCGACGGCGGTGTCGTAGGAGGCCCGGGCGAAACCGATCACCTCCGGGATCTCCTCCTTGACGATCGCGGAGAGCGCCGCGAGCGCCTCGGGATCGGTGCCCTTGAGATACTCGGCCAGCAGCGGCTCGACCTGCGCGGGCTGCTCATGGATCAGGCGCTGCGCCCGGCCGACGGCCCGCTGGAAGGCCGCGACCTCCTTTCCCTTCTCCTCCAAGGCCGCCTGCGTCGTGAACACGACACCATGGGCCACGTCCGACAGCTGCGGCACGTCACCGCGGGCCGGCGAGATGTAGTTCCTGCCGATCCCCGCCGCCTCCGCCTGCTGGGCGATGGGCTGGAAGAAGGCCAGCGCGTCCACCCGGCCCGCCTTCAGCGCGCCGAGGGCGGCCGAGGTGACGCCGCCCAGGTTGACGAGCTCCGCGTCGGTGTCCGTGCGCAGGCCGACGCGGGCGAACAGGTACGTGACCAGCGCCTCGGTGCCGCTGCCAGGCCCGGTGATGCCGATCTTCTTGCCGCGCAGGGCGCGGATCCGGTCGTCCAGCGGCTCCGACCCCGCCGGCCAGCCGGGCTTCTCGCTCACCACGATGTCGACGTAGTACTTGTCGACCAGGTTGGCCGCCAGGCGGGTGCTCTTGTCGACGCCCGACAGGTTGAGCGCGTCGGTCATCACCCCGGCGCCCAGATCGATGCTGCCCGACTTGAGGGCGGCGGCGACCTTCGCCCCCGTGCCAAGCCGCGGGCGCTCGCCGAGGGTGACGCCCTCCTCCTGGAAATAGCCGTTCTTCTCCGCGACGAACAGCGGGAAGAACGCGACCGAGTTGCTGATCTGGCCGACGTTCAGCACGTTCGCCGGGGCGGTGGAGCCGCGCTCGGCGCAGCCGGTAACCGCCACCACCAGGGCGACCAGCGCCGCCACCGCCGTCACCGACCGGCGCGGTGTCCTGTCGTCCGAGTGGTCATGTGCGGGCCTCCAACGGCTTCCATCTGCCGACCCACCGGTCGAACAGCCCCACGACGAGGTTGAGCAGCGCGGCGATCACGCTCAGCACCACGAGGGTGGCGAACACCCCGGCCGTGTCGAAGTTCGCCGCCGCGTCATTGATCAGGTAGCCCAGCCCCCGGTTGGAGGCCACCAGTTCCCCGATCACGGCGCCGATCAGCGCGTACGGCACCGCGACCTTCAGCCCGGTGAGCATGCCGGTCATCGACGACGGCAGGATCACCTTCATCGCGATGTCGCGCTTGGTGCCGCCCATCAGGCGCACGGCGTCGATCAGCCCGCGATCGACCTCGCGGACGCCCGCCGCCGTGTTCAGGAACACCAGGAAGAACACCGTGGCCGCGGCCAGCAGCACCTTCATGTTCGTGCCGATGCCGAACCAGACGATGAACAGCGGGGCGAGCGCGACCTTCGGGATCGAGTACAGCGCCATGATGAAGGGGTCGAGCACGCGGTACACCCGGGGCGCGGAGGCGAGCAGGAACCCCGCGAGCGCGCCCGCGGCCGAGCCCAGCACGAAGCCGAGCACGATCTCCTCCAAGGTCACCCAGGTGTTCGCCCACAGGACGCCGTCCCGGTGCCATTCGAGCAGCCGGGCCCAGATCGCGCTCGGCCTGCTGGTGAAGGTGATGTCGAACCACCGCTCGGCGGACCACTCCCAGACCGACAGCAGCACCGCGACCAGCGCCAGGCGGGTGAGCGCCACGGTGACCGTGCCGCCGCGCCGGTCCCACCAGGTGCGCTCGATCGGCACGGTCTCGGCCGCCGGCGCCGCGGTGTCCGGGGGTGCGCTGCTCATGACCGGGCCCCCTCTGCCAGTGCGGCCGTCATCTCCTTGTGCAGGGCGACGAACCCGGGATCGACGCGCATCTCGTCGGCGGCGCGCGGCCGGGGAATGTCGGTCTTCCGGTCGAGCACCACGCGGCCGAGCCGTCCGAGCACCACGACCCGGTCGCCCAGCAGCAGGGCCTCCTCGATGTCGTGCGTCACGAAGACCACCGTCTGCCCGCTGCCCTCCCACAACCGCAGCAGCTCCGCCTGCAGGTCGGTGCGCAGTTGCGCGTCGAGCGCGCCGAACGGCTCGTCGAGCAGCAGCGTCTCCGGGTCTCCGACCAGCATCCTGGCCAGGCTGACCCGGCGCCGCATGCCGCCGGACAGCTCGCGCGGGTAATGCCGTTCGAAACCCTGGAGCCCGACCCGTTCGACGAGCTCGGCGGCGCGTTCGCGGCGGCGCGGCGCGGGCACCCCCTTGATCTCCATGGGCATCTCGATGTTGCGCCGCACGTCCCGCCACGGCATGAGCGTGTCGCTCTGGGTGAGGTAGCCGATCTCGGGACGCGGCCGCAGGATCGGCTCGCCCCGG
The DNA here is from genome assembly GCF_004348685.1 of Nonomuraea deserti. GTDB lineage: Bacteria > Actinomycetota > Actinomycetes > Streptosporangiales > Streptosporangiaceae > Nonomuraea > Nonomuraea deserti. The sequence continues at coordinate 24,813 of NZ_SMKO01000041.1, forward strand.
TAGGTGACCGTCCCCGAGGAGGGCGGGATGAGACCGGCGAGGAGGTTGAGCATCGTCGACTTGCCGCACCCGCTGCGTCCCAGGACGGTGACGAAGCCCGCCTCCTCGATCCCGAGCGTTAAGTCGCGCAGCGCCACGATGCCCACGTCGTCCTTGACGAACTGCTTGGACAGCGACTCCAGCCGCAGGATCGCGCTCATGTGCCGGCCCCGGCCAGCCATCGGGAGTTGCGCACCGCCATGGTGCGTACGTCCTCCTCGGTGAAGCCCTCCGCGAGCAGCCGGTCGGCGAGCAGCGCCAAGCCGTCCTCCACCGGAGGGTTGAACGGCTGGCCGAGGTCGCTGGAGAGCACGGAATGGCGGGGCCCGGCCGCGGCGATGCCGGCCAGCCACGCCTCCCAGGTGACCTTGCCGGTGTATGGGGTGGTGAAGCAGCGTTCGAGCAGCGCGCCCCTGCCGGCCAGCCGTCGCTGCACGTCAAGGGCCACCCGCTGCGACGTGAACTCCGGGTGCGTGATGACGATGCGGCGTACGCCCTCCGCGACGGCCGCGTCCACCACCGCCTCGATCTCCGCCGCGCTGAGATGGCCGGTGGCCAGGGTCATGTCGTGCCTGGCGATCACCCGTAACACCTGCCGGGCGCGGTCGAGCACGGCGCCGTCCGCGGCCACGACGTCGACCGGGTCGGCCGCCATGCCCTCGGCTCGAAGCTCCTCCTGCAGCCGCGCCCACATCGGTGGCCTGGCACCCGCGGGGTCGGCGGCGGTGCACGCGCGCTGGTTGGCGCTGTCCACGGTGGGTAACCAGACGACCTGGGCGCCGCCGCGCGCGGCCACCTCGACCGCGATCGGATTCAGGCCGCCGACCGATCCGTTCATGGTGATCGCCCCGACCGCGCCGAATCCGGGGACGGCGGCGCGCACCACCGCGGCGCGCTCGGTCGTGGGGACGTAGTGAGATTTCAGGACGTAACCGGCGAGGCCCACCTCGGCGAACCGTGGAGCGAGGGCCAGGTCGTCGATGCGCCGCGGCATCACGTCGGGCGCTACATGGATGTGGATGTCGTACGCGCCGGCGACGATCTCGCGGGCGCGGCGGGAAGGTGTCGGGTGCTCGGCCACAACCGCCTCTTACTGTCGACCCGATGCTGCCGTGATTGTTAACAATCTGTGCGACAAACGTCAAGAGGCGGGCGGGCGTGGCACCTACCGCAGCAGCACCCCCGACGGCTGCGGGTTCGTCGCCTTCAGGGCCTCGATCACGCTGGTGAGGTGGCGGCGAACCGCCTGTTCGGCCGCCTGGGCGTCGCCGGCGCAGATCGCCTCGATGATCGCCAGATGCTCCGGCAAGGAGACGGCGGGGCGGCCGGGCTGGAGCGCCAGCCGGAACTGGTGGCGCACGCCCTGCGCGCGCAGCCGCTCCAGGACCCGCTCCGCGGCGCCCTGGCCGCTGAGGTCGCGGATCCGCTGGTGCAGCAGCTGGTTGGCCTCGGAGTAGCCGAGCACGTCGCCCATGGCCACGGCAGCCTCCATCCGGGCGCCGATCCCGCGCAGCTCCGCCGCGTCGGCGGCGGTCGCCCGCTCTGCCGCCTTGGCCGCGCACAGGCCCTCGACCACCATCCGCACCTCGGAGATCTCGATCGCCTCCTCCAGGGAGACGGTCCGGACCCGCGCGCCACGGTTCTGCACGCGCTCCACGAGCCCCACCATCGCCCATCCGCTGAGATGTCAGCGATATTGTCACCAATCGTGCCCAAAAGGGTAACGGCTGACCGGGCAAGGGAAGTATGGCCTTTCCGGTGGACGGGAGCCGCGGCCACCTTTCGCCCGGTGTCGAAACGATCGCGGCCTAGCGTGCTCTCGTGAGATCCCCGCGCCACCGCGACGCCCCATGACACCTGGAGAGATGCTGGCCGTCTTCACGGCCGGCACGGCCGCCGGGGCCGTCAACACCGTCGTCGGGTCCGGCACTCTGATCACCTTTCCCGTGCTGCTCGCCACCGGCCTGCCACCGGTCACCGCCACGGTCTCCAACGCGCTCGGCATGATCCCTGGCTCCATCAGCGGCGCCGTCGGCTACCGTCGCGAGCTGCGCGGCCAGCGCCCGCGCGTCCTCAGGCTGAGCACCGGGGCCGTGCTCGGCGGGCTGGCCGGCGCCACGCTGCTGCTGGTGCTGCCGGCCGCGGCGTTCGAGCTCATCGTGCCCGCCCTGGTGGGCCTCGCGCTCGTCCTGATCGTGCTCCAGCCCCGCATCAGCGAGCACGTACGGCGCCGCCGCCGGAGCACGGCCGGCACGGACGGGGGCGTCCCGCTCCTCACCGGCCTGACGCTCGCCAGCGTCTACGGCGGCTACTTCTCCGCCGCCCAGGGCATCGTCTACATGGCCCTGATGGGGGTGCTCCTCGACGAGACCCAGCAGCGGCTCAACGCCGTCAAGAACGTGCTCGTCGCCCTGGTCAACGCCGCCGCCGCGATCCTGTTCACGTTCGTCGCGGACGTCGACTGGACGGCCGCCGGGCTGGTCGCGGCCGGGTCCACCCTCGGCGGCCAGATCGGGGCCGCCGTGGGCCGCCGCTTCAGCCCGGCCACGCTGCGCCTGCTCATCGTGGCGGTCGGCGGCTTCGCCATCGTCCACCTGATGGCCGGTCCCGCCCTCGGCACTTCGCCGCTGCGCTGAGTCGCCGGCGAGGCCGGCACGGGGCATCGCCAGGCCCTCCGAGAGCAGCGCGGCGGCCGCCCGCAGAGCACGTCGTTCCGCTGGAAGCACTTAGTGCGATCGGAGGCGAAAGTGCTCCAGCCAACGAAATATGGGCCTCCTTGGTCGGCGGAAGCCGGGTTACATTCACGGTGCTTTGCCCTCTCTTATCCCCCCGAGCAGACCGAAGGGAGAGGCATGGGAACGAGAACCGTGATCGCGGCCATCACTGCTGCGGCGATCCTCATGCCGGCCGCCGCCGCGAACGCCGCCGGCGGCGCGGCCCCGCCGCCCGACGACCAGTTCCAGAAGGTGACGCTGAACGACCATCCGGGCGAGCCCATGGACCTGGCGGTGTTACCGGACTCGCGGGTGCTGCACACCACCAGGAAGGGCGAGGTCTGGCTGCACGACCCTGAGACCGGCCTCAACACCCTGGCCGCGCGGCTCGACGTCTACCAGCACGACGAGGAGGGGCTGCAGAGCATCGCCCTCAGCCCCGGCTTCGGCCAGGGGTCGAAGAAGGACGACTGGGTCTACCTCTACTACTCCCCGCCGCTCGACACCCCCGTCGACGACCCGGCCACCCCGGACGTCAACGAGGGCGACGCCCCGCTCACCGGCACGCCGGACGACTTCGCGCCCTTCAAGGGGCTGATCCGGCTGTCCCGCTTCCGCCTCACCGGCGACACGATCGACCTCCGCACCGAGCAGCGCGTCCTCGACGTGCCGGTGGACCGCGGCATCTGCTGCCATGTCGGCGGCGACATCGTGTTCGACGCCCAGGGCAACCTCTATCTGTCGACCGGCGACGACACCAACCCGTTCTCCTCCGACGGCTTCACCCCGATCGACGAGCGGCCCGACCGCAACCCCGCCTTCGACGCCCAGCGCAGCGCCGGCAACACCAACGACCTGCGGGGCAAGATCCTGCGCGTCAAGGTCCGCGCGGACGGCTCCTACACGATCCCGCGCGGCAACCTCTTCAGGCCCGGCACGCCGGGCACCCGGCCGGAGATCTACGCGATGGGCCTGCGCAACCCCTTCAGGATCGAGCTCAACCGCTCGACCGGTGAGCTCTATGTGGGCGACTACTCCCCCGACGAGCAGGAGGCCGACCCCCAGCGCGGCCCGGCGGGCACGGGCAAGTGGACGGCGATCCGCAGGGCCGGCAACTACGGCTGGCCGTACTGCGCGACGGCGCGGCTCCCGTACGTCGACTACGACTTCGCGACCGGCGCGTCCGGCGCGGCGTTCGACTGCGCCGCGCCCGTGAACGAGTCGCCGCACAACACCGGCAGGCGCGAACTGCCGCCGGTCGTGCAGCCGCAGGTGTGGTACTCGTACGGCCCCTCGGCGGAGTTCCCGCAGCTGGGCACCGGCGGCATCGGCCCGATGGCCGGCCCGGCCTACGACTACGATCCGCGTGACACGCGCGGCCGCACGGCGGTGGGCTGGCCGAAGTACTACGACGGCGTCCCGCTGTTCTACGAGTGGACCCGCGACTACGTGAAGGCCTTCCACCGTGACGGGCGCATCGAGGACGTGCTGCCGTCGCTGGTGTTCGACAATCCGATGGACATGGAGTTCGGCCCCGACGGCGCCCTCTACGTGCTGGAGTACGGCGACGGCTACTTCCAGGAGAACGAGGACGCCCAGCTGGCGCGCTACGACTACATCGGCAACACCGGCAACCACACGCCCGTCCCCGCGGCCACGGCGTCGGTGACGGCGGGCCACGCGCCGCTCGCCGTCGCCTTCACCGCCGACGGCACCACCGACGCCGACGGCGACCGGCTCAGCTACGCGTGGGACTTCGACGCCGACGGGCGGGTCGACTCCCGCCGCCCCGAGGGGTCTTTCACGTACGAGGAGAACGGCCTGTACCAGGCCACGCTCCGGGTCACCGACCGTCACGGCAGGTCGGCGGCGACGTCGGTGCGGATCGTGGTGGGCAACGCCACGCCGGTCGTGGAGCTGGTCAGGCCCGTGGACGGTGACCCGTTCAGGTTCGGCGACGTGGTCGAGTTCGAGGTGCGGGTCACCGACGACCAGGAAGTCGACTGCGCCGACGTGACCGTGGACTACATCCTCGGCCACGACGACCACGGCCACCCGCAGACGACGGCCCGGGGCTGCACCGGCTCCATCCAGACCACCGAGCCGAGCGGGCACGACCCGGAGACCGACGAGCTGACCGGCGTCTTCGTCGCCACCTACACCGACCCGGGCGGCGACCTGCCGCCGCTGACGGGCACCGACCGGGTCGTGCTCCAGCCCACGCGATAGGAGATCCCCATGTGTTACGGCTACGGCCCCAGCAGGCGCTCGCTGCTCGCGGCGGGACTCGGGCTCGGGACGGCGGCCATCGCCGGCGCCGCCGCGCCCGCCGCCGCCACGCCGCCCCACCACCACCGCAGGCGCCGCATCCCGCCGGGCCAGATCAGCATGCAGCTCTGGACGGTACGCGACGACCTCGCCCAGGACTACGACGCCACCCTCACCTACCTGGCCGAGATCGGTTACCCCAAGGTCGAGCTGGCGCTCGGCTACTTCGGCCGTACGGCCAAGCAGCTGCGGGAGTTCCTCGACGGGCTCGGCATCCGCTCCACCTCCAGCCACGACGACATCAGCGCCGACGACGCCGGGCTCGAGACCAAGATCGATAACGCGCTGACCCTCGGCCAGTCGTTCATGGTCGTGCCCTACCTGAACTCCGACAGCGAGGACCAGTGGAAGGCCTGGGCCGAGCGGATGAACGTGGAGGCGGCCGCCGCGCGCGAGGCCGGGCTGCGCTACGGCTACCACAACCACGCCCACGAGTTCACCACCGACCTCGGGGGCGGCAGAACGCCCTGGGACGTGCTCACCTCCGAGCTCGATCCGCGCCTGGTCCACCTGGAGATCGACCTCTACTGGGCGGTCACCGGCGGCGTCGGGCGCGGCGTGCGCGATCCGGTGCGTTTCACGCTCGACGTGATCCGCCGGGCGCCTCAGCGGGTCCTGCAGTTCCACGTCAAGGACCGGCATCTCGACGGCGACATGGCCGACCTCGGCACCGGGACCATCGACTTCCGGCGGATCTTCGACCGGCACCGGGTGATCGAGTACATCGTGGAGAACGACACCCCCGACGTGACGCCCCGGCGTACGTCGGAGGTCGGGTACCGCTACCTGCGGAAGGTGCGGTTCTAGGGACGCCCGGCCCCCACCCGGCCCGGGTGGGGGCCCGCGCGGAAACGCAGCGGAAACGGCCGCTGGTGCACAACTGAGAGGCCCGGAAACCCCGGCACACCGCGGGTCGTCTCGCGGTGCGTTCCTTCCGAGAAGGACTTCGAGTTGTGAATCGTACGACAGCGGCCGGCATGACCGGCATCACCTTGGGAGCCCTGCTGACGAGCTCCGTCGCCCTTGCCTCGCCGACCGCGGCGGCGAGCGCCTGGACCAAGCCCTCTGCCATCAATTGGGCGGCGTGCCCTGAAATTTCGGACGACGAGCTGGGCAGAAAGCTGTCTGAGGAGCAGCTCGCGAAGGCCAGGCAACTGCTTGACCGCATGGAGTGCGGGACCATCAGCGTTCCCCGCAACTACGACGTCCCGCGCGGTGAGCAGATCACCGTTGCCCTGACCAGGCTGAGGGCCACCGACCACAAGCGCCGGCTCGGCACCATGATGCTCAACCCCGGAGGGCCGGGCGGCAGCGGCTATCTGATGCCCGTCGAGCTCGTCGCCACGGGCGTCGAGCTGGACAACCGCTACGACCTGATCGGGTTCGACCCCCGGGGCGTGGGCCGGAGCACCAAGGCCGACTGCTCCGGCGGCGGCCAGGGTGGACGGCCGCAGCCGGGCCCGGTCACAGAGGAGCAGGCCAGGAAGATCTACGATCAGACGGTCAAGAAGAACAAGGCGTGCGCCGAGTCGAACCCCGAGCTCATCGGGCAGCTCACCACCGAGAACGCGGCCCATGACGTCGACAGGATCCGCGCAGCGCTGGGCGAGAAGAAGATCAGCTTCTACGGCGTCTCCTGGGGCGGATGGCTCGGGACCGTCCTGCGCAGCATCCACGGCGGCAAGATCGACCGGATGTGGCTCGACAGCCCGGCACCGCCCTACTCGAGGACGGACGTCGCCACGGAGTTGCGTGCCAAGGCCACCGACCGCAACTTCCAGCGCATGGCCGCCTGGATCGCCGAGCGGAACGACGAGTACGGACTCGGAACGACCCGCCGGCAGGTGGTGTCGGCGGTGGAGAAGATGCGGAAGTCGTATGACGAAGAGCCTCTGGCCTTCACCGATATCGACCTCACCGTGGACGGTGCTCTGATCTCCCAGGCCGCGAGCAGCCCGAGCTTCAACTGGTCCGAGATGGCCCAGGTGCTGAGCGAACTGCAGGACGCCGAAGGGCCGAGCGCCCCGCCGACGGTCAGGAAGGTGTTCGGCAGCCCGCCGTCCGGCGCGCCCTCCGGCACCGACAAGACGGCGAACCTCGCCTACCACTGCAACGAGGATCTGGGCTCGCGCTCGTTCGAGGCGGCCTGGAACGCCTACCAGAAGCGCCTGAAGCGCTACCCGGTGACCGGCAGGACCACCCCCGTCACACCGGCGTGCGCGGGATGGCCGCTGCCGGTCAACAAGACGCCGCTGAAGCGCCACGGCGGCTCTTTGGTGCTGTCGGGTCACCGGTACGAGAACCTGTCGCCGTGGGAGGGGGTGCTCGCCACGCACGAGACCATCGGCGGCACCCTGGTGAGCATGGACGACGACGTGCACGGCTCCGCCATCCGGGTGCCCGGGTGCGCCGCGAAGGTGATCGCCTACTTCGAGACCGGGCGGCGCACCACCTCGTGCCCCACGGGCCCGGAACCTGCCTGACCGGGGATGCCTCCCGAGCCGCTGAGCTGCACAAACATCACAATTAAGGCAAAGATCGAGATATATCCGTCATAACAGCGCATAATGCATTAATGACGTCCCACCGATCCGCACCTCGGCGACGCCTTCCCGGGAGCCCGTTCAACGTCCCTGAAGTCGCCCCACCCCCGCTTGAATGCTTCGTCCTGCAAGACATGGTGAGCCATGACACGTACGGCCTCGGGTCGGTCATCGGGGTCGAGGAAGGCGTCGCCGTCCTCGTCGACTTCGGCGCCCAGACCCGCCGCATCACCGCGCCGTACCCCAAGCTCTTCAAGCTCTGAGGCCCGCCCAGGCGGATCCTGTCGCCTGACCTGTTTATCGAGTCATAGTCACGGATGACCGTAGGACTCGGTATTTTGGTCGCTCCGGTAATCCCTCTTGCACGGAGAGACACAACGTGGCCGCTGCCAAGCTCGCCCTCGGTACCGTTCTGACCGCCGCGCTCCTGTCCACGGGCGCCTCCCCCGCGGCCGCGCAGACCGCGGGCGAGCCACCGGTCAGCGCCCGGCTCTCGGGGCTGTCGCTGTTCGAGGGCTCGGTGAAGATCAAGGGGCAGGCGCAGAAGACGGGCTACTATTGCGCGCCGGCGTCCAGCTCGATCGTCCTCCAGGTGTTCGGCGTCAAGCGCAGCCAGGACCAGCTCGCCAAGGAGATGAAGACCGACCCGGAGGCGGGCGCCACCAAACGGCGGAACACCCTCGACGTGCTCAACAAGCACCTCAAGCCGAAGGGCTACATGTTCCGCCTGACCTACGGGAAGGACAGGCCCGGCACGCTGATGCTCCGCGTCTCGCAGGCGGTGGGCGTGCTCAAGAGGCCCACGATCCTCGCGGTCCGGGGCAACAAGCTCCCGTGGAGCAAGGCGGACAAGAACTACGGCCACGCGATCGTGGCCTACGGCTACGACAAGGCCAAGGGCACGATCACCGTCTGGGACCCGAACGCCGCCAAGGGCGCGCTCGGGTCCCACGTCATCTCGGCCAAGGCACTGGCCGCCATCGTCAACGACGTGCCCGACAGCAAGATGGGCGGGGTCTACACCCTCTCCAAGCCCCTCCTCCCCCTCTAGCAGGCCCCGCGGACGAGGAGGGCACGGACCGGGGCGGCCGCTCAGTTCACCTTCCGCCCCTGGTTCGGCGTGACGTTGATCTGGCCGCTGTCGGAGACGATGATCTGGATGCGCCCGTCCTTGACGGCCTGCCACATGACCGCGCCCTGCGCGCCGAGCACGTCCTTCAGCGCCTTGATGGCCTCCAGCTCGGTGCGCGCCTTCTCGTTCTTCGCCTTCTGCGCCGTGTTCTCCTCCTGCGCCTGCTGGACGGCGGCCATCGCCTCGCGCACCTTCAGCGGAGGCTGCGGCTGCTGCAGCGTGACCGAGAACTTCTCGAAGAAGGCGGTGCCGCCCTGCTCGCGCAGGAACTGCCCCATGTATTCGGCGACCTTCGCCTCCCACTGCTGCTTGGCCTGCGGGTCGCGGTACGTCAGCTCGCGCCAGGCGAACTCCTTGCTGGCCGCGTCCAGGGCCCGGTCGAGCGGCTGGCCGATGTAGACGCTGAGCAGTTTGTCCCAGCCCTCGTCGGTGTCGGCCTCGTACTTCAGCCCGATCTGCTCGTGGAACTGCCGCAACGTCTTGCAGTCGCTGGTGAGCGAGAACGTGACGACGCCGGACACCCGCATCTCCAGCGGGTCCTTGGTCCACATCGTCAGCGGCCCGGACTCGGCCCCCGGCTTGGTCTTCTCCCCTTCCGGATCATTGGGGTCGGCGGCGAACTCGAACGTGCGCTGGCCGGCCGGATAGACGTAACCCTGGTCACCCGGGCCGGACACGTCGCGCACGCCCGGGTCGACGCAGTTCTGGAACGTGGTGTCGGAGAAGACGCCCGCGTCGTAGACGATGCCTTTCTGGTCGGGCTCGGGGGTCGTGATCGAGCAGCCGGCGACCAGGAAGGCGGCGGCTAACGATGTCATGACGGTCGTGTGCCTCATACGCGATGACGGTAGTACGCATCACGGCGACGCTGTGTGACGCTTCGGCATCCCTCCACGCATCGCGGTCGCTCAGCCCGGGTCGGCCGGCTTGGCGGTGGCCCCGTCGGCGACCATGAAGCCGTAGTCGCCGGGGGCGACGTTGGTGAGGTGCTCGCGGCCGAGGACCAGGATGCTCGGCTCGTACGGCGCAGTGATCACTTCGAGCTCCTCGGACGTGTACGGGCTGACGACCTTGGCCAGCACCGTGCCCTTGGGGACGCGCTCGCCCAGGCGTGCGGCGCCGAAGTCCGACAGCACGGTGCCGCCGACGGCCGGCCTGAGCGTGGTCAGCGTGTCCACGATCACCTGGTCCTCCGGCGGCGCCACCGGGTCGCCCGGCAGCATGCCGATGGCGCGCAGGACGTTCAGCGTGCCGTCGACGCCCCGCTTCAGGTAGTGCTCGATGCGCTGGCCGCCGCCGCCGAGCTCGCTGACCATGCAGCGCACGCCCTTCTCCAGCGCCCAGCCGGTGGCCGACCCGCCGTAGGGGTGGCCGCGGTAGAGCACGGACGTGCCGTACGCCCGCGACATCTCGGCGCCGGCGTCGTGGAGGTAGGCGTACTCCACGGTGGCGAAGTTGCCACCCGAGTGGAAGTCGATGAAGTAGTCGGCGCCCTCCAGGATCCCGGAGAGCACGGCGGCCAGCTGTTCGGTGACGCTGCCGCCCCGGTCGCCGGGGAAGATGCGGTTGAGGTTGACGCCGTCGAGCGGCGTGTTGCGGGTCAGCGCCTGGTGCGCGTACGGGTTGGCCACGGGGACCGCGACGACGGTGCCGCTCAGCTGGGCGGGGTCGACGGCGTCCAGGAGGCGGCGGACCGTCTCCGATCCCATCGGCTCGTCGCCGTGGATGCCGCCGAACATCACCATGCGAGGGCCGTCGGAGGCGCCTCGCAGGGTGTGCACGGTCAGCTCCAGGCGGTGGCCGCCGGCCAGCGTGGTCACCGGGATCTGTTCGACGGTCATGCGGAGGATCCTTCCTTCACTTTCGCTACGGGTTCTTCTGGGGAGGTGGTCAGGGAGGAGAACACGCCGGAGCGGGCCAGCAGCACCGCGACGGTCGCGGCGATGGCCAGGGCGGCGACGATGAGCAGGGTGGAGAGCGCGGCCAGCGTCGGGTCCTGAAATTTCTGCATGTAGACGAACATCCAGACCGGCAACGTGTTCTGGTCGGGCGAGAGCAGGAAGACCGTCATGTCCACCTCGTCGAAGCTCACCACGAACGCGAACAGCGCGGCCGCGATCAGCGCCGGCCTGATCTGCGGCAGCGTGGCCAGCCGGAAGGCCCGCAGCGGCGCGGCTCCCAGGTCCTTGGCGGCCGCGTCGAGGGTGGCGTCGGCCCGCATCAGCGCCGCCGTCACCACGATGACGACGAACGGCAGCACGATCACGGTGTGCGTCACCACGAGGCCGGCCACCCCGCCGAACAGGTTCAGCCGGTGCAGGTAGATGAACCCGGCGAAGCCGAAGGCCACCTTGGGCACGACGGTGGGCGAGAGCACGAACGACTGCAGCGGCCCGCGCCCCGGCATGCGGTGCCGTACCAGCGACACCGCGACGGCCGTGCCGATGACCATGGCCAGGATGGTGGCCGCGATCGCCACCTCCAGGCTCAGCAGGGTCGCCGCGCCCAGGCCTTCCTGCTCGAAGAGGTTGGCGTACCACTTGGCCGACAACCCCGGCGGCGGCCAGGTGCCGTACGAGACGGACGAGAACGAGTTGATCACGATGATGACCAGCGGCAGCAGCACGTAGACGTAGACGATCGCGAGCCACACGCTCCAGCCGCGCGCTCCGGAGGAGGCCGCGCCCGCCGCCGTCACCCCGCCCTGCTCGGCCCGCCCCGTGCGCCGCTGCAGCCAGCCGAACACGCCCAGCGCGACGACGGCCAGCGCGAGCAGCGCGTACGACGAGACCGCCGCGAGCGGCCAGTCGACGTTGTTGACGTTGTCGTAGATCTCGGTGGCCAGCACGTTCACCCGCCCGCCGCCGAGCAGGCTGGGCGTGGCGAACGAGCTGATCGACAGCGCGAACACCAGCTGTGCCCCGCCGATCAGGCCGGGCGTGGTCAGCGGCAGCGTGACCTTGACGAAGCGCCGGAACGCGCCCGCGCCGAGGTCGCCTGCCGCCTCTCCGAACGCCGGGTCGAGCTGCCCGAGCGACTGGGTGATCGGGAAGACCATGAACGGCAGCAGGATGTGCACCAGCGCGATCACCACGGATGAGCGCTCGTAGAGCAGCTCCACCGGGCCGAGCCCGACCGGTTCGAGCAGGCTGTTGAGCACCCCGCTGTCGCCCAGGATCAGCTCCCAGCCGTAGGTGCGGGACACGACGCTGGTCAGCAGCGGGGCGAAGATGATGAACAGCCCCACGTAACGCCACCGCGACTGCCGCACCCGGTGCAGGGCGTAGGCCGTGGGATAGCCGACCACCGCGGCGGCGACCGTGGTGATCAGGCCGAGCACCACGGTCTCCCCGACGATCTGCCAGTGGTAGCCGCCCGTCAGGAACGTCTGCCAGGTGGCCGTGGTGTGCGCGATGTCGGTGCCGTCGGGCAGGTACTGGTGGAAGCTGTATTCGAGCAGGGTGAGCATGGCCCCTGCGAACACACCGGCCAGCAGGACGACGCTGGGCGCCGCCAGCAGGTAGGCCGTGCGATGTCTGCGCATGTCGCCGGGCCCCTCAGATGCGCGAGGCGACGTCGGTTTCCCAGCGTTTCTGCCACTCGGCGTTGTTGCGCCCCACGATGCCGTAGTCGATCTGCTGGAACCCGTCACTGGTCGCCTTGCTGAAGGCGGGCAGGCCGGCCAGGCTCCCGGGCAGCTCGGCCTTGGAGTTGGCGGGCACCTCGACGCTGGTCTCCGCCCAGCGGGCGCACCACTTGGGGGAGAGCATCTCGTTGATGATGTCGTGGATGGCTTCGAGCTGGCTCTGCGACTGGCCCGCGACGGCCTGGAGGTTGACCGGCAGCGGGATCGCGCCTTCCTTGGGCACGACGTACGCCAGCGGGGCGCCGCTGTTGATCCACTGCTGTCCGGTGCCGGCGAAGTAGGCGGTCAGCGGCGCGGTGCCGTTGCTGAGCACGTTGAGATACTGGGGGTTCGACTCGACCAGCAGCCGGATCTGCTCGGCCTCGCGTTTCCACAACTCCCAGCCGGGCTCCATGTTGTCCAGGCCGCCGCCGTTCAGCTTGGCGGCCATGTAGACGGCGTACCAGGGGAACGAGAAGAACGCGACCTTCCCCTGATGGGCGTGGTTCCACAGGTCGGCCCACGAGCCGGGGGCCTGCGTGATCTCCTGCTTGTTGTAGAGCAGGCCGAGCTGGTCGATGCCGATGCCGATCCCGATGCCGTCGTCGTAGCGGAACCGCTCGTCGATGTCGGCGGCGTTGCTCATCGCCGCGTAGTCGAGCTTGGTGAACATCTCGTCGTCGGCGCCCTGGACGGAGGTCTGGGCGTTGAAGAAGCCGAAGTTGACCAGCGGCCGGTCGGGGGCGGCCTTCTTCTGGGCCAGCATCTTGGTGTAGCCGACGGAGTTCGACTGCTCGTAGATCTTGAGCTCGACGTTCTTGTGGGAGGCCATGTACTCCTTGGCGAACTCCTTGGGCATCTTGCCGAGGTCGCCGCCGAGGAAGGCGAACATGGTCAGGGTGAGCTTGCCGCCCTTCGACGCGGACGGCGCGGCGGACTGGGGGGACACGCTGCCGCAGGCCGTGGCGAGCGCCAGACCCGCGGTACCGGCCGCGATGTCAAGGAACCGGCGTCGCGAGATATCCGTCATTTCGATCTAACTCCCTCAGTGGTTGAGGACGACACCGGCGTCCACGTCCCAGCCGGTCTCGACCTCGTCGCCGACCGTCAGGGTGGATCCGGCTTCTTCGCGCCGTTCGGAGATCACCAGCACCCCGGAGGCCAGACGTACGTGGTAACGCGTGCTCGCCCCCTGGAAGATCACGTCCTCCAGGCGGCCGTGATAGCGGTTGGCGCAGGTCAAACCCCTGCCGACGGCGACGTGCTCGGGCCGCACGGACACCGCGCGACCGGGCCCGGTCACCTTGACGCCGATGCCCTCCGACTCCAGCAGGCCGCCCTCGTACGTGCCCTCGAACAGGTTCGTGTCGCCGAGGAAGGTGGCGGTGAACGTGGTGGCCGGCGACCGGTAGAGCTCGGCCGGCGGGCCGATCTGCTCGATGCGGCCCTCGTTCATCACCGCCATCCGGTCCGACATCGTCAGCGCCTCCACCTGGTCGTGGGTGACGTAGACGAACGTCGTGCCCGAGTCGTGCTGGATCCTTTTGAGCGCCTGCTGCATCTGCACCCGCAGCCGCAGGTCGAGCGCGCCCAGCGGCTCGTCGAGCAGCAGCACGGCCGGCTCGTTGGCCAGCGCGCGGGCGATGGCCACCCGCTGCTGCTGGCCGCCCGACAGCTGGGCCGGGTACCGCTTGCCGTACCCGGCCAGGTCCACCAGGTCCAGCATCGAGCCGACGATCTCGGCCACCTGCCTGGCCGGCCTGCGCCGCAGCCTCGGCCCGAACGCGATGTTGTCGGCCACGGTCAGGTGCGGGAACAGGGCGAGGCGCTGGAAGACCATGTTCGTGGGGCGCCGGTGCGCGGGACGGCCCCGCATCGGCTCGCCCCGGATCAGCACCTCGCCCGAGGTGGGCTCCTCCAGCCCGGCCAGGATGCGCAGCGTCGTGCTCTTGCCGCAGCCCGAGGGGCCCAGCATGGAGAAGAACTCCCCTTTGGCCACGGTGAAGTCGACCTGCTCGACGCCTCTGGCGCCGTTGTCGTAGACCTTGCGGATGCCGCGGAGCTCGGCATCGGGCCCACTGCTGGACCCGGCGCCGGTCATGTCGTCCTCCTCCTCATCTCCGCGAACGCCTCCTCGGCCGCCTTCAGCAGGACCGCGACGTCGGCCTCGGTGTGCGCGGTGGACAGCGCCGCGTGCAGCAGCGGCTTGGCCGGGAGCAGGATGCGGTGCTCGCGCGCGACGCGGTGCAGGATCGCGTAGCGGGCCGCGTCGCTGACCATGGCGGTGCGGTAGCCGGTGACCGGCTCCGACAGGAAGTACGGCTGGAAATGGCCGCCCGCGCCCGCGACCACGGCCGGGATGCCGTACGCGCGTGACAACTCGGCGAAGCCGTCCCGCACCAGGCCGCCGAGCCGGTCGAGGCGGGCCTGGGCCGAGCCGTCGGCCAGCAGCGGCAGGGTCGCCGCGGCCGCGGCGACCGCCGAGCCGTGCCCGTTATAGGTGCCGACCCAGCCGACCGGCCCGCCGCTCGACGGGTCGGTGGCGGCCAGCAGGTCCGCGCGCCCCTCGACCGCCGCCAGCGGGTAACCGTTGGAGATGGCCTTGCCGTACGTGGTCAGGTCGGGGGTGATGCCGTACACCTGGCGGGCGCCTCCGGGCGCCAGGCGGAAGCCGGTGAGCAACTCGTCGAAGATGAGCACGATGCCCAACTCGGCGGTGAGGTCGCGGAGCAGCCGCAGATATTCGCCGGTCGCCGGGATGTAGCCGATGTCGATGAGCACGGGTTCCACGACCACGGCGGCCAGGTCGGAGGCGTGCTCGCGCAGCAGCCGCTCGGTGGCGGCCGCGTCGTTGAACGGCAGCACCACGGTGCCCTGCGCCGACCGCGACAGGCCGGCGGAGCTGGGGGGCGCGGCCGGCCGGTCGGCGGGCCCGACCTGGTCGGGGGCGGGCCAATTCGACACCCAGAGCGGGTCGAACCAGCCGTGGTAGGCGCCCTCGGCCTTGGCCACCCGCTCCCTGCCCGTGTGGTGGCGGGCGATCCTGAGCGCGTGCATCAGCGCCTCGGTGCCGGTGTTGGCGAACCTGACCCGGCCGAAATCCGGGATCATCCCGGAGAGCAGTTCCACCGCGGTCACCGCGGCCTCGGTCTCCACTCCGGTGGTCAGCCCGCGGCTCACCGCGTCGGCGACGGCCGCGTCCACGTCGGGGCAGGCGTGGCCGAGCATCACCGAGGCGTTGCCCATGGTGCAGTCGAGGTAACGGTCGCCCTCGACGTCCCACAGGTACGCGCCTTCCGCACGGTGGAAATAGACGGGGTGCGGCGCCTGGAAACGGGTGTTGGAATGCACCCCGCCGGGGACGTGCCGGCTCGCGCGCTCGTAGAGGGACTGCGACGTGCTCAATCGTTTCTCCTGATCTCCAGGGAGAGCCGTTTGACCTCGGCCAGCAGCGCGGGCACGCAGGCGTTGGCGTTCTCGCGCGTGAAGCGCGCCGCGGGCCCGGCGATCGAGATGCCGCCCACCGCGTGCCCCGACCGGTCGAGAATCGCGGCGGCGCGACAGCGCAGGCCGACCGCGTAGCTCTCCTCATCGACGGCGAATCCCTCCAAGCGGGCGGTGGCGAGTTCGGCCTCCGTCTCGCGCAGCGCCTGCTCGGCCTGGTCGCCGACGGCGGTGCGGAGGACCTCCAGCCGCCGCTCCGCGGGCAACATCGCCAGCACGGCCTTGCCCATGGCCGAGGTGTGCGGGTTGAGCACGTCACCGACGCGCGCCACGGCCCGCAGTGAGCGCGCGGGCTCCTTCCGCGCCACCAGCACGATCTCGTCGCCCACCAGCAGCCCCGCGCTCGCGCTCTCGCCGGTCTGCTCGGCCAGGGTCTCCACGGAGGCCTTCAGCCGGTCGGCGGCGTGCATCTGGTCGAGCGTCCGCACGGACAGGTGCAGCAGCCTCGGCCCCGCGGCGTAGCCGGACCTGTCCAGCTGCACCAGGAATCCGCGCTCGACGAGCAGCGCGACCAGCCTCGACGCGGTCGACGGCGGGACGCCCGCCGCCGCGGCGATCTCGCCCAGTTGCAAGGGGGCGCGGTCGTGGGTGACCGCGACGTCCAGGACGTCGAGCAACCGGGCGAGGTAGCTGGTGCGGGACTCGCTTCCACTCAGTGGAACTGTCTTTGCGTTCATTGGGAGGCCAACTTAGGAACGTCCCTATCCAGACGTCAAGAGCAGGCCAAAAACTGTTGTCTGACCGTTTTGCCCCGTTTCTACCGCATCGTCCCCTGATTCCGGCCAGAACGTAAGCCCTTGCAAGGTCACACCGTCGCGGAGGCGGCGAGCGCCCGGACAGGGCGGCGTGGATCGGCCGAACCGTGGCGGAGGGGGCGAACATGGTGACCGGAAAGCCTTGTGGATAAGGCCTATCGGTAAGGGAAGGCGGGCCCGGCATCACCGTCCGTGACCCTTACCGAGGGTTACATTCACGAATCGTGTGCTGACAAAGAGTCAAACCACCATTCGGGACGAATGTTCACATCTGTTGCTTGAAGTACATCTGCCCCATCGGCATAGTGGACGGACCACAGGCGTACCAGTCGTGACGGGCATTCTCGGGGGCCGGTACCAGGTTGCGACTGCCAGCGGCGCATCATCACGCGCGGAATTGGACAAGATGCATGAGCTCGCCCCCACCTCTCCGCACCAAGCTGCTCAGGATCCTCCTGCTCCCGCTCGTGTCCATGGTCGCCCTGTGGGGGTTCATCGCCTACTCCAGCGTGGAGGAGATCGTCGAGGTCTCCCAGACGCAGGACCGCTGGGAAGCCATCGGATCGCCGCTGTTACAGCTGATCGTCGAGCTGCAGCGGGAACGCCAGCTGTCGGCTGAGGCGCCGAAGAGCACGGCGACGTACGCACCACTGGCCGAGCAGCGGCACGTCACCGACGAGAAGGTCGAACGCCTGCGCGAGGTCATCGGCGCCGTCGGCGTCGAGTCCGCGGGCGCCGAGACCCCGGCCCAGGTGCAGGCGCTCGTGCAGGCACTCGACGGGCTCCAGTCGCTGCGGGCGTCCGCCGACGGCGGCGTGCTCGCCCCGCCGCTGACGATCATCCAGGCGTACGACAACCTGATCAGCGTCGCCAACGGGCAGTTCAACGACCGCGACGCGCTGAGCAGCGTCTCCTCCTACCGCGCCGTGCGCGGCATGGCCGCCTACAACGCCACGGCCGAATACCTGGGCCGCGAGCACGCGGTGCTCACCAGCACGATCGTGCAGCGCAAGATGACGGCCACCGACCGCGCCGCGTTCGTCGCCGCGATGACCAGCCGCCGGCTCGTCTTCGCCAACGCCGAACGCGACGCCGGCCCCGAGCTGCGGGCCGACTACGACAAGCTGGTCGCCAGCGCCCCGTACAAGCGGCTGATCGAGGTCGAGGACGAGCTGTTCACCTGGGACACCAACGGGGCGCCGCCGGTGGAGCCGGCCCAGTGGAAGAGCGACGCCGACACCGTGCTCAACACGATCAACCGCGACACGCAGGAGGAGCTGGCCCGCGCCGCGGTCGAGGCCGAGGGGCAGAAGACCGGCGCCTACTGGCGGATCGGGCTGGTCCTCCTGGTGGGCCTGGCGGCCATGATCGCCTCGCTGGCGCTGTCGTACCGGTTCGGCCAGTCGCTGATCGACGAGCTCAGGCGGCTGCAGGCGTCGGCGGTCGAGCTGGCCGAGCAGCGGCTGCCCCGGCTGGTCGCGCGGCTGCGCCGCGGCGAGGACGTCGACCCGGCCACCGAGGCGCCCGTCCTCGCCCCCGCCGACACGGCCGAGGTCGACCGCGTGGTCGACGCGTTCTCCGCCGTACGCCGCACCGCGGTCGAGGCCGCGGTGGGCCAGGCGACCCTGCGCAAGGGCGTCAGCCAGGTCTTCCTCAACCTGGCCTGGCGCAACCAGGCGCTGCTGCACCGCCAGCTCTCGCTGCTCGACACCATGGAGCGCCGCGTCGAGGAGCCGGAGGTCCTGGAGGACCTGTTCACGCTCGACCACCTCACCACCCGCATGCGGCGGCACGCCGAGAACCTGATCATCCTGTCCGACTCCGCCCCCGCCCGCCGCTGGCGCGACCCGGTGCCGCTGTTCGACGTCCTGCGCGCGGCGGTGCTGGAGGTCGAGGACTACACCCGCGTCTCCGTCGCCCCCATGCCGGACGCCCCGCTGCTCGTCGGCGCGGCCGTCACCGACGTGATCCATCTGGTCGCCGAGCTGGTGGAGAACGCCACCGTCTTCTCCCCGCCCGACACGACCGTGCAGATCCGCAGCATGACCGCGGCCAACGGCTTCGCGCTGGAGGTGGAGGACCGGGGACTGGGGCTGAACCAGGCCGTGATCCAGGAGTACAACGCCCGGCTGGCCGAGCCGCCCGAGTTCGACCTGGCCGACAGCGACAGGCTCGGCCTCTTCGTGGTGGCCAGGCTCGCGGCCCGGCACGGGATCAAGGTCTCGCTGCGCCCCTCGCCGTACGACGGGACCACCGCGATCGTACTGCTGCCCACCGTCCTGCTCGCCGAGACCGGCAACCCCTCCGTCACCGCCGGTGACCGCGCGGGCAGGCCCGCGCGAGCACTCGGCACGGCGCCGTCCGGCACCCTTACGGACCCCCTTTCCGGCGCCCTCTCCGGCGTCGTGTCCGCCGCCCCCGAACGGCCCGACGCGGTGAACGGCGGGAACGTCCCCGGTGAGCACGCCGATCCGGCCGATCCCTCCCCCGAGCCCGCGCGGGCCACCTGGTTCGAGGCCGTGCCCGCGCCGAGACGCGGCGGTCCGGCCCGGCCGGCGAACGAGCCGCTCACCGGCCCCCTCTCCGGGCCGATCTCCGGGCCGATCTCCGGGCCGATCTCCGGGCCGATCTCCGGGCCGGTGCCACGCCAGGCTCCCCCCACCGCCGCCCAGCCGCCCGGACCTCCCGTCGACTGGAGCGTCACGGTGCCGGCTCAGGACGCGGACGAAGACCTCGACGGGCTGCCGATGCGGATACCGCAGGCAAGCATGGCTCCCCAGCTGCGTTCCACCGGAGGCCCCGCGCGGCGCCCGGTAACGGCGCGCTCGCCTGAGGAACTCGCACAACTCATGTCTTCCATGCAACAGGGCTGGCGGCAAGGACGCCGCCAGGTCGAGCACGGAGCCGACATGTGGAACCGAAAGGACGACCATCCCGATGCCCGACCCCAGAAGTGAACTGAGCTGGCTCCTCGACGACCTCACCCAGCGCGTCCCCGGCATCCGGCACGCCATCGTGCTGTCCTCCGACGGGCTGGCCATGGGAGGTTCCCGGGAGCTGACCCGGGAGGACGCCGAGCACCTGTCCGCCATCTCCGCCGGCAGCCACAGCCTCGCCATGGGCGCGGGACGGCACTTCGGCCTGGGCGGCGTCCGGCAGACCATCATCGAGATGGAGGGTGGTTTCCTGTTCGTCACCGCCGCCGGTCAGGGCGCGCGGCTGGCCGTGCTCGCCGCGGGCGACGCCGAGCTGGGCATGGTCACGTACGAGATGGCGCTCATGGTCAAGAGGGTCGGCGAGCACCTCTCCGCGCAGCCGAGAGGAGCGGCACCGGCACCCGTCTGGAACGGCACAAGGCCGTGACAGGGCAGGATCCCGGGCCGCTGATCCGGCTGTACGGCCTGACCGGGGGAAGAGCGCGCCCGCAGGGCGACTCGTTCGACCTGGTGGCCATCGTCACGACGGTCGGCGGCCCGCACACCCTCGCGGACCTGATCCCTGAGTACCGCGCCGTGCTGTCGGTGTGCCGCAGGCCCACGCCGGTGGCGGACGTCGCGGCGCACCTCCGGCTGCCGCTCAACGTCACCCGGGTGATCCTGGGTGACCTCCGGCGAGAGGGTTTCGTCACCATCGAGCGCCCGCGCCCGGTCGCGCAGACGATCGACGAACACATCTACAGGGAAGTGCTGGATGGACTACGCAGCCTATGAGCCGGGGGCGACCGCGGTCACCTCGGCGCTGGCCATCAAGATCCTCATCGCGGGCGGGTTCGGTGTCGGCAAGACGACCATGGTGGGCACGATCAGCGAGATCCGGCCGCTGCACACCGAGGAACTGCTGAGCGAGCGCGGCGTCGGGGTGGACGACGTCTCGGGCGTGGAGGCCAAGAGCACCACCACCGTGGCGCTGGACTTCGGCCGTATCACCATTCGCGAGGGGCTCTGGTTGTACCTGTTCGGCACCCCCGGGCAGGACCGCTTCTGGTTCATGTGGGACGAGCTCGCGCTCGGCGCGCTCGGCGCGGTCGTGCTCGCAGACACGCGCCGCCTGCAGGACTCGTTCCCCGCGGTGGACTACTTCGAGCAGCGTGGCATCCCGTTCGTCGTCGGCGTGAACTGCTTCGACGGCGCCCGCCGCCACGACCCGGCCAAGGTGCGGCGGGCGCTCGGGCTGACCGCGCTCATCCCGATCGTGCTCTGCGACGTGCGCGACCGCGCGTCGGTCAGGGACGTGCTCACCACGCTGGTGACGTACGCGGTGGAAGGCGCCGGACACGGGATGCCGTAGACGACGGCGGGCAGGCGCTAGGGGCAGGCGGGGAACAACGCGCGGGTGCCCGCCGGCCAGGCGGCCGGGTCGCTGAACCTGCACCCGTATCCGGGATCCGCGACCACGGCGGGACGGCTCACGTCGTCCCCCGCGGGCCGCGGGCCGCCGCGTTCCCACCGGACGAGGTCGTCCCAGGCGGCTCCCACCTCGGCGTCGCTGAACTCGCAGTGCCCCGCCGCCCGGATCGCCCGCTGCACCAGCAGCTCGCCGCGGCCGTGCCGGTCGACGTCGGCCCGGTAGTGCTGCTCCATGGAGAACGGCACGAAGTTGTCGCCCAGGTTGTGCAACGACAACACGGGCACGTCGATCCTGCCGGACACCGCGGGCACGGCGGTCAGCCGGTGCGTCCGGCGCAGGACCGGAGCCGCGGGCGGCACCCGCTGGACGCTCGCGTCGACGTTCACCGGGGAGGCGGGCCGGTAGCGGGTGCCGAGGTTCGTCGCCACCCTGCCCGGCTCCCGCGCCAGCGTGCCTCCCCCGTCCGGCCCGGCCAGCCCGAACAGGAAGTCCTTCCAGTGCGCGAACGCGGCCCGCGCGCCCGGCCGCTCCCCTCCGGTGAGGTTGACGACGATGGCACGCAGCTGCTCGCCGAGCTCGTTCGCCGGCTCCTGACCCGCCAGCCCCAGCCGGTCCCGTATCCGCGGCACGGCGGAGGCCGCGTAATCCTCGGGGAACGGGTAGGCGGGCACGTCCGCCAGGTCCTGCGCGACCAGGTGAAAGTCGAGGAAGAAGTCGAACAGCTCGTGATCGCCCAGCACCCCGCACATCGGCAGGGCCGCGTCGTAGACGCCCGGGTACTGCTCGATCGAGCGGACCGCGACGTGCCCGCCCATCGACACCCCCGCCAGGTAGACCCGTTCCGGCTTGCCGACCACGCGCTGGAAGTGGCGGGCCAGGTCGCGGGTGCTGAGCACGCCGGCCCGCACGTCGTAGTCGTTGGCGTAGTAGGAGGAGGCGGCCCAAGCGTACCCCTGGTCGAGCAGGCGCTGTCGCAGCCCGTACGCGGGCGGGTCGACGGTCAGCACCCTGGTCTCTCCGCGGAACCCGTGGGCCCACATGAGCAGGCCGCCGTTCCACCGTGGCGGCACCTCGATGTCGTAGGCCGCGTGACCCTGCACGCCCTGCAGCACCCGGCTCGGCCGCCCGTGCACCATCGCGGGCTCCAGCGGCGGGTTGTGGATGATGTAGCCGGGCAGCGGCCGGTCGCCCCGCGGGCGGTCACCGGCCGTCGCGGCGGCGCCGGTGGAGACGAGCAGCACGGCGGATAACGCCATGGCGGACAGGGTCAGGCTCCGACGGCGCATCTGCCGACACCTCCGGGATGGCTGGTGCCTCGTTCATACTCCCGGAGCTCCCGGAGCGGAAGGGCCCTGTGTCCGGCCGGCGGCTGGAGGAACCGCCGTCACCGCGCGATCGTTGAGCAGACAGGCGAACCCACCGAGTCTCGGGAGTTCAGCGTGGAGATCACCGGCATCATTTCCGGCCTCATCATCGGCATCGTGATCGGCGCACTCGGGCGGCTGGTCATTCCGGGGCGGCAGCGCATCCCCATCTGGCTGACCATCGTGATCGGCGTGGTCGCCGCGCTGGTGGGCACGGCCATCGCGGCGGCTCTGGGGGTCGCCGACACCGGCGGCGTCGACTGGATCGAGCTGGGCATCCAGGTCGCCCTGGCCGCTCTCGGCGTCTCGCTGTCGATCGGCATGTACGGCAAGCGGCGCGAGTGACGCAGGGGGCGGCGGGACGGCACTCCCATAGCCCGCCGCCCGTCACCGGTCACCCGGCACCCGTCGCTCGTCACCGATCACCCGTCGGTCATCACCCGCGAACGTCAGCCGTCACCCGTCGCTCATCACCCGCGAACGTCCCCCCGTCGCCCGGTGCTCCATCGGCCGTCGCCGCGGCACCCGGGCGCTCGTCCGGCGCGCGCCGGCGGGGGCGCCGGATCACCCCGCGATCCCGCCGCCAGGAGGTCAAGGACGGCCCGCTTTGAGCTTCGCCGCGGTCTCGACCGCGCGCCGCGCCTGGTAGCGGCCGCTTTCCAGGGCGAGCTCGCCGGGCGCGCCGTCACCGCCGACGTGGGTCGTGCCGTACGGCGTGCCGACCTGGAACTGGATGGAGTGGGTGTATCCGGGCGGGACGATGATGCCGCCCCAGTGGTAGAAGATCGTGTACAGCGACAGCAGGGTGCTTTCGTGGCCGCCGTGCCGGGTGCCGGCCGAGCCGAAGGCGCCGTAGACCTTGTCGGCCAGCAGCCCCTTCTGCCAGGCCGGGCCGGTCGTGTCGATGAACTGCTTGAGCTGGCTGGCCATGGCTCCGTACCTGGTCGGCGTGCCGAGCAGCACCACGTCGGCCCAGAGCAGGTCGTCCACGCCGGCCTCGGCGACGTCGCGGGTGCTCTCGACGTGCTCGGCCCACTGCGGGTTGCTCGCGACGGCCTGGGGCGGGGCCAGCTCGGTCACCTTGCGCAGGCGTACGTCGGAGCCGGCCTTCTCCGCTCCCTCGGCGAGAGCGGTGGCGAGCTTGTGCACGTTGCCGGTCGCGCTGTAGTAGATCACGGCGGTCTTGACGGGTTCGGACATGGTTCCTCCTTCACTGTGTCGTGCGGATCAGCGGCCGGCGGGCCGGCCAGGTCAGGGCCAGCACGCTGGCGCCGGCCAGCGCCGTGGCGAGCGCGACGGCCAGGCGCATGCCCTGTAGGTCGTAGCCGGAGAAGGCCCAGACGCCGGTGGCCAGTGCCGGGCCGAGAGCCGCGCCCAGCTGGCGGGCCAGGCTCGTCGTGGCGGCGGTGGTGCCGAGCAGTCGCCGGGGCGTGCCGGCCATGGCCATGGCCTGGTCGGGGCCGGCGAACAGACCGGCGCCCGCGCCCGCGACGGCCAGCCGCCAGGCCAGGTCGGCGGGGCCCCAGTCGGAGCCGAGCGGGATGATGAGCGCGAGCCCGGCGGTCACGACGATCGTCCCGAGCCAGGCCACCCGCGCGGGCTTCCAGCGGTCGGCGAGCGCGCCGCCGACCGGCCCGGTGAGCAGCATCGCCACGGGGAAGGCCAGCATCGTCAGCCCGATCTGGGCCGGCGGGACCGCCGCGACCCGTTGCAGGTGGAACGGGATCAGGAACTGCACGGCCATCACGGCCGCCATCTCGGCGAGCAGCGCCAGGTGCGGGGCGGCCACCCCGGGTGACCGCAGCAGATCCACGACCGGGCGGCTGCCCGGCAGCCGGAGCCACGCCAGCACGAACGGCACCGCGACCGCCGCCAGCGCGACCCAGCCGGCGCCCGATCCGCCGGCGAGCGAGAGGGCGAGCAGCAGCGCCACGGAGGCGGCGCCGAGCAGCCCGGCCTCGACGGCCCAGACCCGGTCGGGCAGGCGTGGCCGGCCACCCGGGGGCAGCTGCGTCATCCCTGTCGCGATGACGAGGACGCTCGCGGGCACGTTGAGGTAGAAGATCCACGGCCAGCCCAGCGTCTCGATCAGCAGGCCGCCGAGCACCGGGCCGCTCATCCCGCCCAGCGAGCCCAGGAGCAGCACCAGGGACATCGCCCTGCCGCGGGCCTGCTCGCGTACCGCGATCGTGGCCAGGAGGGAGATCAGCGCGAGCAGCACGGCGCCGAACGCGCCCTGCGCGGCCCGTGCGGCGACCAGCCACGCGATGCCCGGAGCCAGCCCGACCAGGGCACTCGCGGCGCCGAAGCCGGAGACGGACAGCACCAGGGCGGTACGCGTCCCGACGCCGTCCAGCCAGCGGCCGCTCGGCACGGTCAGGGCGATGAGGGGCAGCGTGTACGCCAGCACCACCCACTGGGCGAGGCTGGGGCCGATCCCCATCCGCTCCTGGATGGTGGGGAGGGCGACGTTGACGACCGTGGCGTCGAGCTGGGTCATGAACACGGCGATCCCGCTCGCGGCCACGAGCCACCACCGGTCCCGCGGTGTCTCCCCGTTCATCCGCCCGATCCCCCGAACTTCTCATGGTGTGCAGTTCGCAAACTACACATTATGCGAAGTTTTGTGCAAGAGGGACCGGAGGAGACGGCCGAGAACGAGGGATCCCCGGCCGCCGGCCAGGCGGCTCAGCGTACGAACGTCGACTCGTAGAGCACGAGCAGATGCTCCAGGACCCGCTCTTCCGGCCAGCCACGATCGACCATGAGGCGGTCGAACAGGTCGGTCGAGATCAGGCTCCAGAGCATGTCGGCCGCCGTGTCGGCGGTCCAGGGAGACGCCAGCCGGCCCTCGTCGGCGAGCCGGGCGGCGATGCGGCGGCAGTTGTCCAGCTGGGCGGTCGCGACCGTCCTCTTGTGCCGCGCGGCGTCGGGGTCCTGGGGGTCGACGCGGTCCAGCGCGTGGTTCATCGCGGTGAGCCGCGGGTGATAGCGGACCAGATGGCGCACCCACGCCCGCAGCGCCTCGGTCGAGTCGGCGGCCTCCCAGACCCCGGCCAGCGACTCGGCCAGCCCTTCCTGGCCGGCCACATATCCGAACAGCGCGGTGACCATGTCGGTGCGCGAACGGAAGTGCAGGTAGACCGCGCGCCGGGAGACGCCGGCGCGCTGGGCGACCTCAGCCATGGTCAGGGCGTCGAAACCGTCGCTCTCCAGGATCTCCCTGGTGGCCGCGAGCAGGGCGTCGCGGGTGCGCCGGCTGCGCGCGTTGTGCGGGTCGTCGATCGCCGGTGACATGGCCGCCCCTCGTGGTAACTGCGCATCATGTGCACTTTACTCCGCTCCCGCAGCGCGGCTCCGGACGGCGGAAAAGCCGTTGCCCCCGCCGGAGCGGCGCTGACAGGATCCGGGCCATGCCTTCCCTGTCCGCGCATGACGGCGCCGTGCTCGCCTACCACGTCCACGGTGACGGCTCCCCGCTGATCTGCTTGCCGGGCGGCCCGATGTTGCCCTCGGCCCGCCTCGGCGAGCTCGGCGGCCTGTCCGCGCGCAAGCGCCTGATCATGCTGGATCTGCGGGGCACCGGCGGGTCCGCGACGCCCGCCGACTCCTCCGCCTACCGCTGCGACCGCCTCGTCGACGACGTCGAGGCCCTCCGCCTGCACCTCGGGCTCGACCGGATCGACCTGCTCGGCCACTGCGCCGGCGCGAACCTCGTGGTGCGGTACGCGGCCCGGCACCCCGCGCACACCGGCAGGCTCGCGCTGATCACGCCGAGCACGCGGGCGGTGGGCATCGAGATCACCGGGGAGTGGCGGCGGGAGACCGCGCGGCTCCGGGCGGGCGAGCCCTGGTTCGCGCGGGCGTACGCGGGCCTGGAGGCGGCCACGGCGGGCACGGCCACGGCGGACGACTGGGAGGCCGTCACGCCGTTCACCCACGGCCGGTGGGACGCGGCGGCCCAGGCTCACCACGCGGCCGACGAGGCGCAGCGCAACGAGGAGGCGGCGGCCGCGTTCGGCGGCGAAGGGGCCTTCGAGCCCGCCGCCACCCGCGCGGCGCTCGCCGCCTTCGGCGGCCCGGTCCTGCTGCTCGCCGGGGAGGTGGACGTGGCCGCCCCACTCCCCGCCATGACCGAGTACGCCGGCCTGTTCAATCACGCCACGCTCACCGTCCAGCCCGGCGCGGGCCACTTCCCGTGGCTCGACGACGCCGACCGCTTCGTGAGCACCGTCGCAGCGTTCATCGACTGACAACGCCCGGCATGCCCTGACTTAGCCCCCAACAAGGCGATAAGCACGGGTGTAGCCTGCTGTGGTCCCAGGCAGTGATCTCTCGCGGCCCGGGCCTGCCGTCTGGTTGAGGAGATGCGGATGCCGACCCGCGATGCCGGGAACCGCAGGAGACCTGCCGATCGATGGGACGTGTTCGCCCGTGGCCGGACCACCCTGAACGCGCTCGAACGCCTCATCGGCGGGCTCGGCACGGGGGTCCTGGCGCTGGTCTCGGTCATGATGCTGGTCGCCACAGCGCTCACGTCCGTGATCGGCGTGGGAGTGTGGCTGGCGCCCGCCGCGCTGCACGGGCTGCGCGCGGTCGCGAACCGGGAGCGCTCCCGGCTGTCCGACTGGGGTCATGCGCTCATCAGCCCTGAGCCGTTGCCCGAGGGGCTGCGCGCCGCGCTGGCCGACCGGACCGTGCGCAGGGAACTCGCCTGGGTGGTCACCCACGCCTCGCTCGGGTTGTTCCTCGGCACGCTCGGCCTCACCCTGCCCATCAAAGCCATGCAGGACGCGACGTTCTGGGCGTGGTGGTGGCTGCTGCCGCCGGGAGAGGCCTCCGACGGCGGCCTGGGGCTCTGGACCGTGGACGACGTCCCCAGTGCCCTGTCCATCGTCCTGGTGGCTCCGGTGTGGATCGCGCTCACCATGATCTTCACACCGGCCATGGCGTGGCTGCAGGCCTGGCCGGGACGCCGGCTCCTGGCCCCCGATCCCGACGCCGACCTCGGCGTACGCGTGGCGCAGCTGACCGCGACCCGTGCCGCCGCGCTGGACGCGCACGCCACCGAGCTGCGGCGGATCGAGCGGTCGCTGCACGACGGCACGCAGAACCGGCTCGTCGCCGTCAACGTGCTGGTCGGCGCGGCCCGCCGTGCCGTGGAGCGCAACCCGGCCGCCGCCGAGGACATCCTCGACCAGGCCCAGGGCGCCGCCGAGCAGGCGCTCACCGAGCTGCGCGGGGTCGTGCGCAGCATCCTGCCGCCGGTGCTGGCCGAACGGTCGCTGGCCGACGCTCTCGACGGCCTGGCCACGACCTTCCCGCTGCCGTGCACGGTCGATGCCGACATCCCCGTCAGGTGCGCCATGTCCGTCGAGGCCACGGCCTATTTCGTGGTGGCCGAGGCACTCACCAACATCGCCAAGCACAGCAGAGCCCGGAGGGCGCACATCCGGGTGCGCCGCCACGATGACCTGCTGCACGTCGAGGTCGTCGACGACGGGAAGGGCGGGGCCGACGAGAACACCGGATCGGGGATCGGCGGCATCCGGCGCCGGACGGAGGCGCACGACGGGACGTTCGCGTTCGACAGCCCTCCGGGCGGACCCACCACCCTCAGGGTCAGCCTCCCCTGCGGGGCCTGAGCCGGCCCGCTCAGCCGCGCAGCCGCTTGCCCAGGGCGCGTTTCACGGTGCTGGACAGGGTGGTGCGCATTCCGCGCTGGGCCTTCTGGGCCGCGTAGAGCTCGCGGCGCAGCGTGCCGACCTCGCGGCGCAGCTCCACGGTGCTCTTGCGCCAGCGCGCGGCCTCGTCCCGCCACTTGGTGACCTGCGCGCGCAGCCGCTCTGACTCCTTGGCCAGCCGAGCCGCCTCGACCTTGGCCTGGATCGTGGCTTTGTACGCGCTGCGCCGCCCGGGCAGCTCGGCGGGCTCGCGGGTGAAGGCGTGCTTGTCGCCGTCGACCCGCTGGACGCCCGCGACGGCCTCCACGGCGTCGTCGAGCGGCTCGCCCGCCCGGGCGACGAGCCGGGCGCGGGCGAACGAGGACACGCGCTCCAGCCTGGCCGACACCGCGTCGCCGGCCGACTCGTCGAGCACCACCTCGATCAGGCCGAGCCCTTCGACGCGGGCCAGGTCGAGCAGCACGGCCACGCTGTCCTCGCCGGGCGCCCAGCCCGCCGGCAGGCGCAGCACGAACGGGACGCGCGGGTCGACCTCTTCCGCGGTCGCCAGGCGCACCCGGCTCTCGTGCTCGTAGTGGCCGTGGACCAGCACCAGGTCGAGGTTGGGGTCGTTGAGCGGGGCGCGGCGGTCGCGGTCGAGCGTGTCCCACGGGCCGACCACGACGACGGACAGATCCACCACGGTCGACGCGAGCAGCGCGTCCACGCTGGCGCGGACGGCTTCGTACCCGGCCGTGCCGTCGATGACGGCGGTCACGTAGGGCACCTTCCACTGCCGCGTCGGGTGCGTGCGCAACCACTGGTAGGCCGGGATGCGGTCGGCGACGAACGCGTGGCTGACCCGGTCGATGCTCTTCTGCTGGCGCATCCGCATGGTCGGCCCGAGGTGGTAGGCGCGGGCCCGCGGCTCGGGGATGAACACCGCTCCTGCCTGGTGGAGGCGGAAGCCCATCTCGGTGTCCTGGCCGACGATCAGGTCGTCGTCCATGGGCCCGGCCGCCTGGACGAGGCGGGCGTTGACGGAGGTGGCGCCGCCGACGTGCAGGCTGAACGGGCGCGGCGAGTTGGTGGTGAGACCGTCGGTGCGCTCCACCAGGCCGACGAGCCAGGCGTGCGGCGCGGCCGGCTCGAACGCCGCCTCCAGGTCGTCGGGCAGCAGTTCGGGCAGCGGGGCCTCGGTGAACCTGATGTAGCTGGTCACCGAGAGGTAGGGGGCGGTGTGGTGCCAGCGCATGTGGGCCTCGATCGCGCCCGGGGTCAGCACCACGTCGGAGTCGAGCCAGAAGATCACGTCGCCGGTGGCCTCGGCGAGCCCCGCGTTGCGGGCGCAGGCCCGGCCGGGCTTGTCGCAGACGACAAGGCGGGCCGCCGTGCCCCCGGGCAGGCGCAGCGGGGGCGAGGTGCCGTTGTCGACGACGATGATCTCCGTCAGCGCGGCCGGGTACGTCTGCCGCGCCAGGCCCTGTAACACCAGGTCGAGCTTGTCCTGAGCACCGTAGGCCGGGATGATCACGCTGACCCGCAGCTCGGGGGTGAACTGCTCCGGCGGCCGCAGAACGCGGTAGTCGTTGCCGCGCACGCGCCGCACACCACCGTCCGGCACCAGATCTTCAGGGAGGTGCGGGAGGCCGGGACGAATGTCGGACATGCGCGTGGTGCTCCTCTGACAGTCGGCTCGGGGGTGGCGGACGGCGCTTTACATTACGCCACCTTCCTGGGGAAACCCATCGGTCAGAACGCTTTTGGGCCGCATCGTCCCAGGTCGTCCCTACCAGCAAGCTCACAGGAACCCCGCTCCCGCGCCAGTGATCCACCTCACAGACCGCCGAATGCGGAACCTCCGGCCGCCTCCACGGCTACCCACCGGGCAGCAGCAGTCGAACCACCGAGGAGTCACCATGGACAGGAAGACGAGCGCCGCGATCATCGGAGCGACCACCATGATCGCGGTGCTGGGGCTCGGCGCCGGGAGTTCCGCGAGCGCGTCCGGCGCCGCAGCGAGCGCGCCCAAGCCTCCCAAGGGCGCCAGGGCGGTCGTCCACGTGAGCCCCAACCCCACCACCGAGCGCGGCCAGGAGGTGACCATCACGGGGCACTGCGGCGGCGGCAAGAAGCTCAAGGCGGTGCTCTCCGGGTTCAACGGCAAGCCGGCCCTGGAGAACATCCGCATCATCGAGGACGACCCGCGCGGGTTCAAGGCCAAGGCCACCCTCGTCCGCACGATCGGCAACGGCGTCGGCCCCGTCTTCGTGGACTGCGGGGGCGAGGTCGGCGTGACCCTCCTGGTCACCCACGTCTGAGCCGGGTCAGCCGAAGGATGTAGGCCGGTTTCATCAACCGGCAGGAAGCCCGCGCACCGCTTCTTTCACTAGCGTCGCCTGCGAAACCCCGTACGACCGGAAGAGGTTGTCATGGCTCCCGCACACAAGACGCTCCTCACCGGCCTGGCGGTGTTCGTCGCCGGGGCGGCGTTGTGGTTGTTCGGCCTCGACGTCGAGATCGTGGTGATCACGCCGTCGAAGGCCGGCGTGGTCATGATGGTGCTCGGCGCGCTGGAGGCGCTGTACGGGGTCTACAAGATCGTGCGCGGCGATCCGGCGGAGCGCCGCTAGATCGCTGATGTGAATTTGGGTTAGTGGTCGTAGGCGGTCAGGGACCGTTTCACGGGTGCGTCGGTGTTCCAGTTGTGCCAGATTGCGGCGTTGAGGGCGAGGATGCGTTGGCTGATGCGTGCC
>NZ_SMKO01000420.1 GCF_004348685.1 Nonomuraea deserti
GCCCAGCCCACTCCCCCGCGCTCCAACCTGCCCGACCCGGGGCCCGGCGACGCGCTCGACACCTCGCCCGACGCGGCCGCGGCGCGGCTGACGCAGGTCGCGGAGTCGCTGCTGGGCGACGCCTCCCGGGTGGCGCTGGCCGACGTGCTCGGCTCCGACTGGCCGTCGGCGCGCCGCGTGCTCGCCGACCTGACGACGCTCGACCTGCGGCCCGAGCTGCCCTACCGGCTGACGTGGGCCGACGGGCTCACGATCGCCCCGGAGCGCGAGCCCGCCTGGTTGTCCCACGGCTATCTGGAGCGCGCCCGATGAGCGAGGAGGCGGCGACGGCGCACGTGCGGGCGCGGTCCACCGGGCCGCTGTGGCTGAGGGCCGGGGTCGCCCCGCCACCGGGGATGACGCGCCTGACGCGGCCCGACTCCACCGGGCAGGCGCTGCCGGTGTGGCCCGACGGCGTGACACCGTCCCTCCTGGACGAACACCAGGTCCCTCCCCTCCCCGTGGAGCGCTCCGGCGAGACCCGGCGGGTGCTCGCCGCCGTGCTCAAATGCTGCTGGACCGACCTGTCCGCCGACCCGTGGCCGGGCCGTCCCGCGCCGGTGGAGCTGGTGCTCGACACCTACCGGGCGCTGATCGGCCGTACCGACGACCTGATGCGCAACTGGGCGGTCGGCGCGCTGCGGCGGCTGCACGACTCGGCCTGGATCGTCATGGACGACGGCGTCGTCTGCCTGGGCCCGCGCTGTGCCCTCTGGCCGGTCGAGTCGCACGCCCAGCTGCAGGAGCTGGTCCGGCGGCTGCCCGAGCCCGAGCGCCCCGAGCTGACCGTGGTGGGCGACGCCGACATCGTGGCCGCCGCCTCGGAGAGCGCGCCCGCGCCGGTGACGGGGCCCGGAGGCCGGGTCGAAGCGGGCGCGGCGGAGTTCGACGACCTGCTGAGCGGCTACGACGAGCGGCGGCGGGCGGAGCTGGTGGCGGCGTTCATGGTGGTGGAGCACGCGGCCGAGCCGGTGCAGGAGGCCCGCTTCGCCGCCCTGCGCGACCCGGCGCTGCGGCACACGGTGGGCGAGATGCTGGCCCGGCGCGGCCGTACTCTCATCCAGCACCGCGAGCGCTGGATCTCCGGCTACGACGACACCTGCGCCGCCGCCCTCACCGAGCC
>NZ_SMKO01000421.1 GCF_004348685.1 Nonomuraea deserti
TCAGCGTTCGACCTCTCCGCGGATGAATTTCTCGACGTAGTCGCGGGCCTGGTCGTCGGAGTACTGCTCGGGGGGTGACTTCATGAAGTAGGAGGAGGCCGACAGGATGGGGCCGGCGATGCCGCGGTCGAGGGCGATCTTGGCGGCGCGGACGGCGTCGATGATGATGCCGGCGGAGTTGGGGGAGTCCCATACTTCGAGTTTGTATTCGAGGTTGAGTGGGGTGTCGCCGAAGGAGCGGCCTTCGAGTCGGACGTAGGCCCATTTGCGGTCGTCGAGCCAGGGCACGTGGTCGGACGGGCCGATGTGGACGTCGCTTTTGCCCATTTCGCGGGGGATCTGCGAGGTGACCGACTGGGTTTTGGAGATCTTCTTGGACTGCAGGCGCTTGCGCTCCAGCATGTTCATGAAGTCCATGTTGCCGCCGAAGTTGAGTTGGTAGGTGCGCAGGAGTTCGACGCCGCGGTCTTCGAAGAGTTTGGCCATCACGCGGTGGGTGATGGTGGCGCCGACCTGGGATTTGATGTCGTCGCCGATGATGGGGACGCCTGCTTGGGTGAATTTGGCTGCCCAGTGGGGGTCGGAGGCGATGAAGACGGGCAGGGCGTTGACGAAGGCGACGCCCGCGTCCAGGGCGCATTGGGCGTAGAAGCGGTCGGCGTCTTCGCTGCCGACGGGCAGGTAGGAGACCAGGACGTCGACCTGCTGCTCGCGCAGGATGTGGACCACGTCGACGGGTGTCTCGTCGGATTCTTCGATGATGTCCTGGTAGAACTCGCCGAGGCCGTCGTGGGTGTGTCCGCGTTGCACGGTCACTCCGGTGGGTGGCACGTCGGTGATTTTGATGGTGTTGTTCTCGCTGGCGACGATCGCCTCGGACAGGTCGCGGCCGACCTTCTTGGCGTCGACGTCGAAGGCCGCGACGAACTCGACGTCGCCGACGTGGTAATCGCCGAACTTCACGTGCATCAGGCCCGGGACCCGTACGTCCGGGTCGGCGTCCTTGTAGTAGTGAACGCCCTGGACCAGCGACGACGCGCAGTTGCCGACACCGACAATGGCCACGCG
Source organism: Nonomuraea deserti (assembly GCF_004348685.1). Lineage (GTDB taxonomy): Bacteria > Actinomycetota > Actinomycetes > Streptosporangiales > Streptosporangiaceae > Nonomuraea > Nonomuraea deserti. The sequence continues at coordinate 1,069 of NZ_SMKO01000421.1, forward strand.
AACCGAACCCAT
>NZ_SMKO01000422.1 GCF_004348685.1 Nonomuraea deserti
GCCAGGGCGCCGCGGGGTTTGAACGGGTGTCGTGCGCTGGCCACGACGGTCTGGCCGGGTGTTTCCTGGGCTTGGGCGGCGACGTCGGCGAGGGTGCGGCCGTCGATGAGGGTGGCGTTCTCGCGGAGCAGGCCGGCTTCGAGCAGGCGGCGGGCCACGAGGGAGGTGCCGCCGGCCCGCCACAGGTCGGCGGCGGTGTGGGGGCCGCCGCTCGGTTTGAGTCCGGTGATGATCGGGACCTGGCGGCAGATGTCGCCGATGGTGTCGATGGCGAGGGGGAGTCCGGCTTCGCGGGCGATGGCGAGCAGGTGCAGGACGGCGTTGGTGGAGCCGCCCATGGCGGCGACCGAGACGATGGCGTTGTGCAGGGCGTCTTCGGTCAGGATGCGGGAGGGGCGGGCGTCGCGGGCCAGGGCTTGCATGGCGATCTGGCCGGCGCGGTGGGCGGCGGTGTTCTTGTCGGGGGCCACGGCGGGGATGTCGCCGGTGCCGAAGGGGGCCAGGCCGAGGAAGTCGGCGACGCTGCCCATGGTGTTGGCGGTGTATTGGGCGGCGCAGGTGCCGGCGCCGGGGCAGGCGTGGCGGGCCAGGTCGTCGAGGTCGTTCTGGTCGAGGCGGCCGACGGCGCGTTCGCCGAGGGCTTCCCACATGTCCTGGATGGTGACGTCGTGTCCGCGCCAGCGGCCGGGCAGCATGCTGCCGCTGTAGAGGACGAGTGCGGGCACGTCCAGGCGGGCCAGGGCCATGATGGCGGCCGGGACGGTTTTGTCGCAGCCGACGATGGCGACCAGGGCGTCGAAGGAGTGGGCGCGGCCCATGAGCTCGATGGAGTCGGCGATCACTTCGCGGCTGATCAGTGAGGCGCGCATGCCGGGGGTGTGCATGGTGAGGTTGTCGGAGACGGCGATGGTGTTGAACTCCATCGGCAGGCCGCCGGCCGCGCGTACGCCGTCGGCCACGTGCGCGGCCAGTTCGCGGTGGGTCAGGTTGCAGGGCATGGTGCCGGTCCAGGTGGAGGCGATGCCCACCACGGGGCGGCGCATCTCCTCGTCCGACAGGCCCATGGCGTACAGGTGGGA
>NZ_SMKO01000423.1 GCF_004348685.1 Nonomuraea deserti
GGCCGGCCGGGCGCCGTCAAGTTCGACGCCGAGGGCCACGTGATCGGCGTGATCGAGCTCGACATCGCCGACGGCACGGTCCACGCGATCCACTCGGTGACCAACCCCGACAAGCTAGCCCATCTCAAGATGAACTCAGATATGGCATGAGTCCGTCCACGACACTCTTGCCGGCACGTCCTGGACGGCGACCAGGGCGCGGACCCCGGGAGGGATCGCCTGGTCCAGGCGCTCGCAATCACCCGGCCGTCACGCGCCAGGAGCCCGGTACGCCACCTCCATCCGCGCGGCCTCGTCGATCTCCTCTGGCGTCAGCAGGACAGCCGTCTTCGTTCGTACCGCCCCGGACGCCGATATCGTGAGCCCCACAGCGGCCGAAGCCGCATTGCTCGGCAGGTCGACGATCACATACGTGTCCGTCTCGCCGAACGCGAAATACATCTGCTCGACCCGGCCGCCGACGCTTTCCGCCATGCGCTCCACCGCCTGCCGACGTCCGGTGCCGCCATCTTGCAACACTCCTTTGAGGCCGTCCGCGGTGTAGGTCGCCTGAATCAGGTACTTGGGCATGGTCGAGTCCCTCTCCTCGTGCCGCCACCCTGCACTGGGGCGGCCATCGCGGTCACGGGATCCAAGTTCTCGGCTTAGGGTGACGGTAAGCCCACCCGCTGTACTGGTTTTCCCCTGTCGCGGTCTTACGCTGCGCAGCCAGCAGCTCGCGGCCGTTCATGGTCTTCGCTGGACGGCCGACGCTGCGGGCAGCAGCCGATCACGGTTGTTGACTTCGAGGAATGCTGACCGTTGCGTATAAGGAGGAGGGTCACGTCCACGGGCGTGGTGTATGAATCGATCTTCGCGTGATCCTGTTTCTGCAGGTTAAGCGGTAAGTGTCTGCGGGATCGGATTCGGGGACGGTGTGTCGCCGGCGATGAGCCGGACGCGGGCTTTGGCCAGGATGTCCAGGCCCATATAGCGGCGGGCTTCGACCCATTCGTCGGTCTGTTCAGCCAGCACGGCGCCGA
>NZ_SMKO01000424.1 GCF_004348685.1 Nonomuraea deserti
CTAGATCGCTGATGTGAAATTCGGTGATCGGCTGCGGGCGTGACGAAGGGCGTCCATGGTCGGTGTGTGAAGACTGACTTGGACGCCCTTCTGACCGCACTCTATGTGCATCTGGACGATCACGTGATGCCTTCGCGGGGACGGCCTCGCGGGCGGGGCCGGCCGCCGGTGCTGAGTCCGGCCGAGGCGGTGGTCGTGGCAGTGGCGCAGGTGCTGCTGCGGTGTGATGACGAACGCCGCTGGATGCGGATGGCGGCCGGCCGGATCGGGCACCTGTTCCCCAGACTGCCGTCCCAGTCGCAGTACAACCGGCAACTGCGTGATCTGGGGCCGGCCATGTCGGCGGCGGCGGCGTGGCTGGCCCGCCAGGTCCCGACCTGGCACGAGCCGTTGCGGCTGATGGACGGCACCCCGATCCGCTGCGGCGCCTCGCGGGTGACGGTCAACAGATCACACCTGGGTGAGATCGCCGGATACGGCATGGACAAGTCCCACCACGCCTTCTACTGGGGTGCCAAGCTGATGCTGATCACTACCGCTGACGGCGCGGTGACCGGCTTCAGCCTGGCCCACCCCAAAGAGCTCGATGAACGCAAGCAGGCCCTGCACCTGCTGCACGTCCACCAGATAGCCGGCGGGCCTTGCCCGATCGTGTGCGACAAGGGATTCGCCGGAGCCGGCATCGAGAAGGCCGCCGCCGATCTGGGTCATCTCCTGATCCGGCCGGCCCGCGAAGACGAGCCTGCACGCGCCCTGCCCTTCCCCGGCTGGCTACGCCAGCGCATCGAGGCGATCATCTGGACGCTGAAGAACCAGCTCGGCCTCGAACGCCACAACGCCCGCCACCCAGACGGCCTGTGGGCACGCATCAGCCAACGCATCCTCGCCCTCAACGCCGCAATCTGGCACAACTGGAACACCGACGCACCCGTGAAACGGTCCCTGACCGCCTACGACCACTAACCCAAATTCACATCAGCGATCTAG
>NZ_SMKO01000425.1 GCF_004348685.1 Nonomuraea deserti
TTGCTCGCGTCCACTAGGCAATTCTGAGGCAGCAAACGGTGTCGTTTGGTGTTTCATGGGGTTACGGCGGTTATGGCGGGAAGGAAACACCCGGTTACATTCCGAACCCGGAAGTTAAGCTTCTCTGCGCCGATGGTACTGCACTCGGGAGGGTGTGGGAGAGTAGGTCACCGCCGGACAATTTTTGGAGGGGGTTTCGACGCCGAGCGCGTCGAAACCCCCTCTTTTGCGTTACCCGAAGGGCTTGTCGGGGACGGTGAGGCGGTAGACCTGCCGGGAGCCGCCTTCGGGCCCGGGATCGGTGGCTTCGGCGGGAGTGAAGCCGAGCCGCTCGTAGAAGACACGTGCACCGCTGGAGGAAGCGCCGGGGTGGTCAGCGCCGAAGGTGACCACCTCAACGACGGCCGGGCCACGTACGTATCTACGCATCGCGTCCGCCATCAGTGCCCGGCCGACGCCCTGCCCCCGTGCCTGCTCCGAGACGACGAGCCAGCGAACGTGGTAAGTCGGGGCATGCGTCGTCCCGAACAGCAGCCCGCCGAGGAGACCGGGGCCCGACGGGACAGCGACGAGCGCCGTCGACCGGCGAACGTTCTTGCGCACGGCGTCGTGGAAGCCGGGGTTCGCGACCATGGGTCCGAACCAGTGTTCGACCTCGGCCGCCAACGCCAGGAAACCGGGGAGATCGTGCTCGCTCGCGACTCTGACCATCACTCGTGCAGTGTGCCAGTTACGCGGTGCGCGCCGCTTATGGGGAACCGCTACGAGTGGACAAGTCGTGACGGCCGGCCCTCCTATCGGAGTCACGGGAGCGGTGGTGTGCGGCTGCGGGGCGCTCATGCCACGGCGGACCACGGCGGGCGGCGGGCCACGGCGGGCCACGGCGGGCCACGGCGGGCCACGGCGGGCCACGGCGGGCCACGGCGGACCACGGCGGACCACGGCGGACCACGGCGGGCGGCGGCGGGCGG
>NZ_SMKO01000426.1 GCF_004348685.1 Nonomuraea deserti
GATGTGCGGCTTGAGGAGGGCGGGCGATGAACCGGCGCATGGGGACGCGGCTCGTCTGGGCCGTACTGGCCGGGTCGGCGGCCGACCTGGCGGGGCTGGGGCTGATCGCCGCCGCCGCGTGGCTGATCACCAGGGCCGCCGAGCAGCCGCCGCTGGCCGCGTTGAGCGTGGCGATCGTGGCGACCAGGGCGTTCGCCACCGGCAAGGGCGTCTTCCGCTACGCCGAACGGCTCACGGGTCACGACGTCGCGCTCCGCGCCCAGGCGGACACCCGCGAGCGGCTCTACCAGGCCCTGATCCCGCCGCAGCGCCCACGGCACGGCGGCGCCGACCTGCTCAGCCGCATGGTCGACGACACCGAGGCCGTACAGGACCTGCTGGTCCGCTGCCTGCTCCCGGCCGCCGCGGCGGCGATGGCCGGGCTGGCCGCCGTCGTCATCGGGCTGACCATCCTGCCGGTGGCGGCGCTGGTGCTGGTGGCCGGGCTGGTGCTGGCCGGTGTGGCCCTGCCCGCGGGCACGGCCGCCGCCGCCCGCCGCTGGTCGGCCAGGATCGCCCCGGCGAGGGCGGCGCTGGCGGGGCGGGTGGCGGACCTCGTCCACGGCGCCGCTGACCTGGCCGCCTACGGAGCCGACGACGCGGCGCTGGCCAGAGCCCTGGCCGCGGACGGGTCACTGGCCGCCCTCGAACGCCGCCAGGCCCGCGTCCATGCCGCCGCCCTGGCCGGGGGCACCCTGGTGCAGGGGCTGACGGTGGCGGCCGTCGTCCTGCTCGCCCAGGGGGCGGGAGCCGGCTCGGTCGGGACGGCCGTGCTGGCGCTGACGTCCCTGGTGGCCTTCGAGCCGGTGCTGCCCCTGGCGGCCGCGGGCGAGCGCATGGCGGGCATCACGGCCGCGCTGCGGCGGCTGCGCGAGGTCCGCTCCGCCGAACCGGCGGTCGCCGAGCCCGCCGC
>NZ_SMKO01000427.1 GCF_004348685.1 Nonomuraea deserti
CGGCCTACCGGCCATCGCCGCGTTCTTCGAACGGCTGGTGGCGGCTCGGTGTTCGGGCGAGCACGCCCGCTGGGGCTGCCTGGTCACCAACACCCACGCCACGGCCAGCGGTGGCCTGCCGGAGATCCGCCAGGTTCTGGACCGCCATCACGACGCGCTCCGGGCGGCGATGCACGCCGCGCTGGCGGCCGCGCGGACGAGGGGCCAGCTCCGGGATGGCCTGGATCTGGAGGCGGCTGCCGAGGCGCTGACCCTGCAGGCCTACGCGGTCAACCTGCGCTCGCGAGCCGGCGCCGAGGCGGGCGTGCTGCTGGCGAGCGTGCGCGCCGTCCTTGACGGTTTCACCACTACCGAGGAGAGATGATGAGCGGTTTCCGCACCTATGACGAGAGTGACGCCCCTGAGGCGGCCCGGCCGATGCTGGCGGCGGCCAAGAAGCGGATGGGCTTCGTGACCACACTGAACGGGGTCATGGCCGAGTCACCGGAACTCCTGGCGGGCTACAACGCGCTGGCCGAGCAGTTCGGCAAGTCGTCGCTACCAGCGGTGGCCAAGCAGGTGGTGCTGATCACCGCCAGCGTGGAGAACGGTTGTGAGTACTGCGTGGCCGCCCACTCCACGCTCGCGCTGCGCGCCCGGGTGCCGGCCGAGGCGGTCGAGGCTCTGCGCGCCGACCGGCCACTCGCTGACCAGGCGCTGGAGGCGGTGCGCCGCCTCACCCAAGCGGTCGTGGCGCAGCGGGGCCGGGTGGCCGAGGCCGAGATCGAGGCGTTCCTGGCCGCCGGCCACACCCGCCGCCACGTGCTGGACATCGTGCTCGGCGTCGGCATGAAGACGCTGTCGAACTACACCAACCACATCGCCTGCACCCCGCTGGATCCCGCCTGGGCCGATCAGCAGTGGAGGCGGGAGCAGGCAACGGCCTGACC
>NZ_SMKO01000428.1 GCF_004348685.1 Nonomuraea deserti
CGCGCTCGCCGGCGATCCCCAGCGCCTCCCTGCTGGTGGCCAGGATCCGCAGCTCGGGCGCGGAGCTCACCAGCGTCGCGGCCAGCACGGCGCACTCGTCCAGAAGGTGCTCGCAGTTGTCCAGGACCACCAGCATCCGCCGGCCACGCACGTGCTCGACGAGCACCTCCACGGGCGGCCGGGAGGAATGGTTCTGCACCTTCAGGGCGCTGAGCACGGCTTGGCCGAGCAGTTTCGGATCCCCCAGCGCGGCGAGCTCGACCAGCCACACGCCGTCGCTGAAAGCCCGCTCGACCTCGGCGGCGACCTTGAGAGCCAGCCGGGTCTTGCCGACGCCGCCGACGCCGGTGAGGGTCACCACGGGAGCCGTGCCCAACAGCCGCTTGATCTCGGCCACCTCTCGCCGGCGCCCCACGAAACTGGTCACCTGGGCCGGCAGCGTACTCGGTCTCTGCCGGCTGACGAGTGTGGTCGTTTCTGCCTTCATGCGCGCCTCACGTCGGCCTCGATCAGCGGATCACCATGCGCTGGGATGGGCCCTTTGTCAGCCTACGGCCTCGTCCGAGCTGGTGTTCACCTCGGGTGCAGCCGCCATCCGTCCCGCTCGGTGTTCCGCAGGAGCAGGAGGGCGATGTCGTCCGGACGCTGCTCGTTCGTGGCCGGCTGGATGAGTGACTCCGCCACGCTGTGCAGGGTCCGCATGGGCGCGGGCGTGAACCGAGCGGCCAGGGCGGCGATGGCATCGTCCAGGTCGAGGCCGGGCTTCTCGATGAGGCCGTCGGTGTAGAGGGTCAGCAGCGAGCCGGGTGGCAGGGGCACGTCCGTGGTGGCGTACTCGGCGTTGGGGTCGATGCCGAGCAGCAGGCCGGGCGGGGTGTCGATGACCCGGGTGGGGGTGCCTGAGCGGCTGAGCAGGGG
>NZ_SMKO01000429.1 GCF_004348685.1 Nonomuraea deserti
GCGAGTTGAGAAGGATTCCATGCCGGTGTCAACGGATGAGGAAGACGCTGTCGGTTACCGGCCGTTGTTGTTCTCCATCGCCTACGGGATGACCGGGTCCGTGGGCGACGCCGAGGACATCGTGCAGGACGCGTTCCTCGGCCTGACCCGGGCGCAGCAGAAGGGAACTGTGATCGTCGATCCGAAGGCCTACCTGACCACGGCGGTGACGCGGCTGGGCATCAACCATCTGAGTTCGGCGCGGGTGCGGCGGGAGACCTACGTGGGCAACTGGCTGCCCGAGCCGGTCGTCGTACCCGCCGACAGGCCCGGCCCGGCCGAGCACGCCGAGCTGGCCGACTCCCTGTCGATGGCGTTCCTGGTGCTACTGGAGGCCCTGTCGCCGCTGGAGCGGGCGGTGTTCATGCTGCGCGAGGTGTTCGGATACGGCTACCCGGACGTGGCGCGGATCACCGGCAAGACCGAGGTGAACTGCCGGCAGATCTTCGCCCGCGCCCGGCAGCGCATCGCAGCCGGAGGGCAGGTGGCCGGCAGCGCGCCACCCCCCGAGCGGCGGGCGGAAGGCGAAGAACTCGCCCGCAGGTTCTTCGAGGCCGCCGCGGGCGGGGACATGGACGCGCTGCTCGGCATGCTCGCGCCCGACGTGGTCCTGCACGGGGACGGCGGCGGCAAGGTGCAGGCCTTCGGAAAGCGGTTGGCCGGGCGCGTGCCGGTCACCCGGCTGCTCCTCGGCGTTTTCCGCCGGGCCGGGATGCTGGGCGTCTCCCTCCGGCCCGCCTGGGTCAACGGCCGGCCGGGCGCCGTCAAGTTCGACGCCGAGGGCCACGTGATCGGCGTGATCGAGCTCGACATCGCCGACGGCACGGTCCACGCGATCCACTCGGTGACCAACCCCGACAAGCTAGCCCATCTCA
>NZ_SMKO01000042.1 GCF_004348685.1 Nonomuraea deserti
CCCCGTGGATCGACCACACCCCGCCGCCGGTCAGCAGGAACGACGTCGCCTGCCTCGTCGGCCGGTTGCGCGGCGTGGACGAGGCGGTGGTGCTGTCGTCACCAGCGTGGTGATCCCGCCGGTCGCCTGCGCGCACCGGCTGCGAGGGGAATGGGGGGCACGGCGATGAGCGCTCGCTGGGCGGAAACCGTGTCGTGCGGCTCGGACCCGTGCCGGACAGAGGGCGGGCCGGCCGGCGCGCCCGCCCACACCGGCAGGCCCGGTGGCGGCAGACGCGGGGGCGCCGGAAGACGCGCGGGCGAGCACACGAGCAGGGGCCGGCGGGGCAGGACCGGGCGCGACCGGGCCGTGCACGACAGGTCCGGGCGCGACAGGTCCGGGCGCGACAGCTCCGGGCAGGACAGCTCCGGGCGCGACGCGGCCGAGCAGGAAGAGCCGGTGCGGAGCGGCGCCGGCAGGGGGCGGGTGCTCGTGGCACGCCTGGACGACGCGGGTGACGTGCTGCTCGCGGGACCCGCCGTCAGGGCCGTGCGGACGCTGGCCGCCGAGGTGGTCTTCCTGGCGGGCCCGAACGGCAGGGCGGCCGCCGAGCTGCTGCCGGGCGTGGACCGGGTAGTCGAGTGGCAGGCCCCGTGGATCGACCACACCCCGCCGCCGGTCAGCAGGAACGACGTCGCCTGCCTCGTCGGCCGGTTGCGCGGCGTGGACGAGGCGGTGGTGCTGACGTCGTTCCACCAGTCCGCGCTGCCGCTGGCGCTGCTGCTGAGGCTGGCGGGCGTACGCCGGATCACCGCCATCAGCAACGACTATCCCGGCTCGCTGCTGGACGTCAGGCACGTCGTGGACGAGAGCGTCGACGTGCCGGAGGCGGAGCGGATGCTGGCCGTCGCCGCGGCGGCCGGGTTCCTGCTGCCGCCGGACGATGACGGGAAACTCGCCGTTCAGCGGCCATTGCCGGATATTTCGGCTCGTTTGGGGAACACGTCCGGCGCTGACAAGCGCACGTACGTCGTGGTCCACCCCGGAACCTCGGCCCCCGCCCGAACCTGGCCCGCCGATCTGCACCGGCAGGCGGTGCGGGAGCTGGCCGAGGACGGGCACCAGGTCGTCGTGACCGGAACAGAACGTGATCTCACCGCCCACGTGGCCGGAGACGTCGCCGTCGACCTGGGCGGGATGACCACGCTCGCCGAACTGGCCGCCGTGATCGAGCACGCGGGCGTGCTGGTGGCCGGCAACACCGGCCCCGCGCACCTGGCCGCGGCCGTCGGCACTCCGGTCGTGAGCCTGTTCGCCCCCGTCGTCCCCGCGGTCCGGTGGGCCCCGTACGGCGTGCCCACGGTGCTGCTCGGCGACCAGCAGGCGCCCTGCCTGGACAGCAGGGCGCGCACCTGCCCGGTGCCCGGGCACCCATGCCTGTCCCAGGTGACCAGCGAGCAGGTGGTCAAGGCAGTGAGGGAGCTGACGCAGTGAAGGTGGATCTCATCTCCGAGCACGCGGACCCGCTGGCCGCGGTGGGCGGCGTCGATTCGGGCGGCCAGAACGTGCACGTCGCCGCGCTGGCCGTGGCGCTGGCGGAGCGCGGGCACACGGTGGTCGTCCACACCCGGCGCACCTGCGGCTCGCAGCCCGCCTCGGTGACCATGGCGCCGGGCGTCACGGTCGAGTACGTCCCCGCCGGCCCCGCGGCACAGGTCCCCAAGGACGAGCTTCCTCCGTACATGCCGGAGTTCACCGAGCGGCTCGCGGACCGGTGGGCCGCGCGCCCGCCGGACATCGTGCACGCCCACTTCTGGATGAGCGGGCAGGCGGCCCTGCAGGCGGCCACCGGAGTGCCGGTGGTGCAGACGTTCCACGCGCTCGGCACCGTCAAGCGGCGCTGGCAGGGCGGGGCGGACACCAGTCCCGCGCACCGGATCGCCACCGAACGCGAGATCGCCAAGCGGGCCGACGCCGTGCTCGCGACCTGCACCGACGAGGTGCACGAGCTGCGCGCGATGGGCGTGCCCGAGCAGCGGGTCGCGGTCGTGCCGTGCGGGGTGGACCTGACCGCGTTCTGCCCGGAGGGGCCGGTCGCGCCCCGTACCGAGGGCAGCCTGGTGCTGAGCATCGGCAGGATGGTGCCGCGCAAGGGTGTCGACACGGTCGTCAGGGCGATGCGCGGGGTGCCCGGCGCCGAGCTCGTGATCGCCGGCGGCGGCCAGGACGACGCGGAGGCGCGCCGGCTGCGCGAACTGGCGGGGGCGTACGGGATGGAGCACCGCGTACACGTGATCGGCAGCGTGCCGCGCTCGCACGTGCCGGCGCTGATGCGCTCGGCCGACGTCGTCGTCACGGTGCCGTGGTACGAGCCGTTCGGCATGGTGCCGGTGGAGGCGATGGCGTGCGGCGTCCCCGTCGTGGCCTCGGCGGTCGGCGGCCACCTGGACACGGTCGCCGGCGCCGGCGTGCTGGTGCCGCCGCGCCGCCCGCGCGCCCTGGCCAGGGTGTTGCGCGAGGTGCTCGGCGACCCGCGCAGGCGGGCGGAGCTGGGCGCGGCGGGAGCGCGCCGGGCCCGCGAGAGGTACAGCTGGGCCCGCGTGGCCGAGCGCACGGAGGCCGTGTACGCGCAGGTCATCGACGGCAAGGTCGGCCATCTGGCGGCCCTGGGGGGTTGATCATGGATGCTCATCTGGAGAAGCTCTGGAACACGCTGGAGAAGGTCGACGACCACGCGGTCGCCGTCCGGGCCTGGGGTGGGAAGCTGGCCGGTGTGCTGTCCGCCGGAGGCAGGCTGCTGGCCTGCGGCAACGGCGGCTCCGCCGCGGAGGCCCAGCATCTGACGGCCGAGCTGGTCGGCAGGTTCCGGCACGACAGGCGGCCGTACGCGGCGATCCCGCTGCACGCCGACGGCTCGGCGCTGACGGCGATCGCGAACGACTTCGGCCACGAGGAGGTCTACGCCCGCCAGGTGCTGGCGCACGGCCGCGCGGGCGACGTGCTGATCTGTCTGTCCACCAGCGGCCGCAGCCCCAACGTGCTGGCCGCGGCCGCGGCGGCGCAGGAGTGCGGGATCGTCGCCTGGGCCATGACGGGCCCCGCGCCGAACCCGCTGGCCGGCCTGTGCGACGAGGCGGTCGCGGTGCCGGCGGAGGAGACGGCCACCGTGCAGGAGGTGCATCTCGCGCTGATCCACCTGTTGTGCGACGCGGTGGAGGAGGCGCTGTGAGGGGACCGCTCGTCGTCATCGGCGACTCGCTGCTGGACGTGGACGTCGAAGGCGACGCGGAGCGGCTGTGCCCCGACGCGCCGGTCCCCGTGGTCGACGTGGCCGCCGAGCAGGCCCGCCCCGGCGGGGCAGGCCTGGCGGCGCTGCTGGCCGCCCGCGACGGCGCCGACGTCGTGCTGATCACCGCGATGGGCGACGACCCCGACGGCCACCGCCTGTGCGGGCTGCTGTCCGAGGAGCTCGACCTGGTACGCCTCCCGCTGCGCGGCGGGACCGTGCGCAAGACCAGGATCAGGTCGAAGGGCCAGACGCTGGTCAGGCTGGACACCGGCGACGGCGCCGCCAGGTACGCCCCCAGCGAGGAGGCGGCGCAGGCGATCCTCCAGGCGGGCGCGGTGCTGGTGTCCGACTACGGCAGGGGTGTGGCCAGGATGGCCCGCGGGCTGCTGCGCGACGTCGCCGTTCCGGTGGTGTGGGACCCGCATCCCCGGGGCGAACGGCCCATGCCCGGCTGCGCGCTGGTGACGCCGAGCGAGGCGGAGGCCCGGCTCCTGTGCCCCGACGGCTATCACGGCCCTGACCAGGCGGCCCGCTGCCTGGTGAGGGCCATGCAGGCCAGGGCGGTGGCCGTCACGACCGGCGAGCGGGGCGCCGCGCTGGCCGTGGAGGGCGGCCCGCTGACGGCGGTGCCGCCGCCGGTGCGCGCCGCCGGGCAGGACGCGTGCGGGGCGGGCGACCGGTTCGCCGCCGCCGCCGCGCTCGCGCTGCGTGACGGCACCGACGTGCAGGACGCGGTGACGATCGGCGTCGGCGAGGCCTCGCGGTTCGTCGAGCGCGGCGGCGCGGCCACCGTCAAGGTCCGCGAGCAGCGGCTCGGCGACCGGCCGCGCACGGCGCTGGAGGTGGCCGAGCTCACCCGCGCTCAGGGTGGCCGGCTGATCGCCACGGGCGGCTGCTTCGACCTGCTCCACGCGGGCCACGTGAGCCTGTTGCGGCGGGCCAGGGCCCTCGGCGACGCGCTGGTCGTCTGCGTCAACTCCGACGACTCGGTACGCCGGCTGAAGGGCCCGCCGAGGCCGATCGTGGACGCGCGCGACCGGGTCGAGGTGCTCAGGGCGCTCAGCTGCGTGGACGCCGTGCTGGTGTTCGAGGAGGACACCCCGGCGGCCGCCATCGAGCGGCTGCGGCCCGACGTGTGGGTCAAGGGCGGCGACTACGCGGGGGAGGTCCTGCCCGAATGCGAGGTCCTCGGCAGGCTCGGCGCGGAAACCGTCGTGCTGAGCACGCTGCCGGGGCGTTCGACCACCAATCTGATCAAGGAGATCCAGTGAACATTCTCGTCACCGGGGGAGCCTCCGGGCTCGGACTGGCCACCGCCGAGGCCGTGGAGAAGGAGGGCTGGCGGCCGCTGGTCGTCGACGTCCGAGCGCCCGACCAGCGTTTCGACCACGTCACGGCCGACCTGGCCGACCGGGGGGAGGCCGAGCGCGCCGTCCGCGAGCTGGCCGAGCGGGCCGGTGGCCTGGACGGCGTGGTGACGGCCGCGGGCATCGACGCGTGCGGGCGCCTGGAGGACGTCCCCGCCGACGACTGGGAGCGGGTCATCCGGGTGAACCTGCTCGGCACGGCCTCCGTCGTGCGGGCGGCGCTGCCGTATCTCAAGCACACCCGCGGCACGGTCGTCACCTGCGCGTCGACGCTGGGTCTTCGGCCGCTGAGCGACGCGTCGGCGTACTCGGCGTCGAAGTTCGGCGTGGTCGGCTTCACCAGGGCGCTGGCGACCGAGCTGCGCGGGGAGGTCGGGGTGACCCTGCTGATCCCCGGCGGCATGCGTACGAGCTTCTTCGACGGCCGTCCCGAGCAGTACAAGCCGGGGCCCGAGGCCGGGCTGAACGATCCGGCCCACGTCGCCCAGTCCATCGTCTTCGCGCTGCGGCAGCCGGCCGGATGCGAGGTGAGAGAGCTCGTCGTCTGCCCGTCCACGGAGACGTCATGGCCCTAGATCTGCTGGTGCTCCGCGGGCTCGGCCTGGGCGACCTGCTCACGGCCGTGCCCGCGCTGCGGGCGCTGCGGCAGGCCTTTCCCCGGCACCGGATCACGCTGGCGGCGCCGCGGGCGCTGGACGCCCTCCCGCCGCTGACCGGGGCGGTGGACGCGCAGGTGGACGTGTCGGGGCCGGGGCCGATCCCCATGGACAGGGTGCCGTTCGAGCGCCCCGACATCGCGGTGAACCTGCACGGCAAGGGCCCGCAGAGCATCGAGGCGCTGCGGGACACCGATCCCGGCCGGCTGATCAGCTTCGGCACGGGCCCGCCGTACCCGGACGGTGTGCACGAGGTGCGGCGCTGGTGCGGGCTGCTGGAATGGCACGGCATCGACGCCGACCCCGCCGACCTGACGCTCGGCGTCTCCGACCGTACGGGGCCCGCGATCGTGCACCCGGGTGCCGCCTACCCCGCCCGGCGCTGGCCGCCGGAACGTTTCGCGGAGGTCGCCGCCGCGCTGGACGACGTGGTCGTCACGGGGAACGCCGAGGAGACGCCGCTGGCCAAGCGGGTCGCCGAGCTGGCGGGACTGCCGTCCACGCGGGTGCTGGCCGGGCGGACCACCATGGCCGACCTGGTCGACCTGGTCAGCCGGTCGCGGCTGGTGGTGTGCGGCGACACCGGGGTCGCGCACCTGGCGACGGCGTTTTGCGTCCCGTCGGTGGTGCTGTTCGGGCCGGTCTCCCCCGCCCTGTGGGGGCCGCCGCCCGGCTGGCGTCACGTGGCTTTGTGGGCCGGGCGGAACGGAGATCCGCACGGCGAGCGGCCGGATCCCGGCCTGTTGAAGATCGAAGTTTCCGAAGTCGTCGACGCTGCCTTGGAGGTCACGTCATGAGGGCTCTGGTCACCGGGGGCGCCGGCTTTCTCGGCTCCTACCTGTGCGAGCGGCTGCTGGATGAGGGTGCGGAGGTGGTCTGCATGGACAGCTTCCTGACCGGCGGGCCACGCAATGTCGAGCATCTGATGGACCGGCCGGAGTTCCGGCTGATCGAGTGCGACCTGACCGGGTACATACACGTGCCCGACCGGCTGGACCTCGTGCTGCACTTCGCCTCGGCCGCCTCGCCCGCCGACTACCTGCGCTACCCGATCGAGACCCTGCGGGTGGGCAGCGCCGGCACGCTGCACGCGCTGGGGCTGGCCAGGGAGAAGGGCGCCAGGTTCGTGCTGGCCTCCACCAGCGAGGTGTACGGCGACCCGCTGGAGCATCCGCAGCGCGAGACGTACTGGGGCAACGTGAACCCGGTCGGCCCGCGCAGCGTCTACGACGAGGCCAAACGCTTCGCCGAGTCGCTGACCACCGCCTACCGCCACTCGCGCGGCACCGACACCGGGATCGTGCGCATCTTCAACACCTACGGGCCGCGCATGCGCCCGTTCGACGGCCGGGCGATCCCGACGTTCATCAGGCAGGCGCTGAAGGGCGAGCCGATCACGATCACCGGGGACGGCTCGCAGACGCGCTCGGTCTGCTATGTGGACGACACCGTGTCGGGCATCCTCGCGATGGCCCGCAGCCACTTCGGCGGCCCGGTCAACATCGGCAACCCGGACGAGCTGACCATGCTGGAGCTTGCCACGATGATCAAGGAGCTGGCCGGGTCGTCGTCGGAGATCGTCTTCATCGACCGTCCCGCCGACGATCCCCAGGTCAGGCGGCCCGACACGTCGCTGGCGGCCGAGCAGCTGGGCTGGCGGGCGCGGGTGCCGGCGGCCGAGGGGCTCAGGCGCACGATCGAGTGGTTCACCGCCGAGCTGGCCTCGATGGACCAGCTCGAACAGCTGCAGGTCTGATCATGGCGCGGACCGCGATGGTCGTCGTCGACATGCTCAACCCGTACGAGCACGCGGACGCCGAGCAGCTGGAGCGCGCCGTCCAACCGATCGTGCCCCCGCTGGTCGAGCTCATCGGCCGGGCACGGTCGCGCGACGACGTGGACCTGATCTACGTCAACGACAATTACGGCGACTTCACCGCCACCAGGGACGACCTGGTGACGCGGGCGCTCGGCGGCCACCGGCCGGACCTGGTGGAGCCGATCGTGCCCCCGGAGGACTGCTCGTTCCTGCCGAAGGTGCGGCACAGCGCGTTCTTCGGGACGCCGCTGGAGTACCTGCTCGGGCAGCTGGGGACGGACACGGTCCTGCTGGCGGGCCAGGTGACCGAGCAGTGCATCCTGTACAGCGCGCTGGACGCGTACATCCGGCACTATTCGATCATGGTGCCGCCGGACTGCGTGGCGGCGATCCACCGCGACCTCGGGCTGGCGGCGCTGCGCATGATGGAGCGCAACATGTCGGCCGAGGTCACCCCGGCCAGGGGCTGCCTCACCTAGCGCGGGCCCCGCCGGGCACCTCGAGAGAGCTCTCGGCCAGGAGCTCATCGGGCCCGGGTCTCGTAGGCGGCCCTGCTGGCCTCGATGTGCTCGATGTGCCTGATGGCCCAGCCGGCGAGGGCCAGCGCGGGCGGGATGAGGCTCCGCCCGGTGGAGGTCAGCGCGTATTCGACCCTCGGCGGAACCTCCGCGTACGCCGTCCGGGAGACCAGGCCGTCGCGCTCCAGGTTCCTCAGTGTCAGCGTCCGCTGGGAGATCCCGGGGATCTGCCGATGCAGGTCGGTGAAGCGCAGCCGCTGCTGATCAAGGGTCGCCACGATCAGCAGGGTCCACTTGTCGCAGATCCGGTCAAGGATCGCGCGGATCGTCCGGCCGCCGTTCCCGCGGATCATGCAGGTGTGCTCGTACTCCGACACGACAGCCCCTTGTGCGTAACGCACACGCGTGTGCCTTTTGGAGGGCTCTCAATAGTGACGCATGACGGTGCAACTCACGAACGGTAACCGTGCGCTCGGAGCCCTCATGACCATCGCCTACTGGATCATCGCCGCGCTTGGATCGCGCCGTGGCTCGCCGTCGCCGCCGCGATCGGCCTCGTCCTGGTCCGGATCGGCGGAATCGTGGTCACGTCTCCCGCGGCGAAGTCCGGGTGATCGGACTCAACATCGCCCTCCTGGCCACCGCGGCCGTGACCGCCTGGCTGGGCACCACCTGGTTGTGAACGGGCCGCCCGCCCGCCACCACGGGCGGGCGGCCACCGATCGGCCGTCTCAGGAGGGCGGCCGCCGATCAGCCGCCCGCCGGCGGGAGCTGATCAGCCGCCTCTCCCCTGCTAGAGCTCCACGCCGAGCAGGGCGTCGACCAGGTCCTTGACCAGGCCGGGCGCGCCGGTGTCCGGGCCCTCGCCGGCCAGCGCCTCGGCGGCCCAGGCGTCGACGGCGGCCAGCGCGCCCGGCGCGTCGAGGTCGTCGGCCAGACGCTCGCGCACCGCGACCGCCAACTCCCCGGCGCGCGGCCCCGACGGCAGCGCCGTGGCCTGGCGCCACAGCTCCAGCCTGCGCTCGGCCTCGGCCATCAGCTCGGGCACGTATTCCCAGTCGGCGCGGTAGTGGTGGGCCAGCAGCACCAGCCGGACCGCCATCGGGTCGTGCTTCTCGCGCAGCTTGGAGACGAAGACCAGGTTGCCCTTAGACTTCGACATCTTCTCGCCGTCGAGCGCCACCATGCCGGCGTGCGTGTAGAACTTGGCGAACGGCCACTCCCCCGTGGCCGCGTGGCCCTCGGAGGCGCCGCACTCGTGGTGCGGGAAGATCAGGTCGGAGCCGCCGCCGGCCACGTCGTAACCGGCGCCCAGGTTGTCGAGGGCGATCGCGGTGCACTCGATGTGCCAGCCGGGCCGGCCCCTGCCGAGAGACGAGTCCCAGGCGGGCTCGCCGGGCCGCTCGGCGCGCCACAGCAGCCAGTCGAGCGGGTGCCGCTTGCCCGGCCGGTCGGGGTCGCCGCCGCGCTCGGCGAACAGCGCCAGCATCTCGTCCTCGTCGTAGCCGGAGACCTGCCCGAACTTGGGCGCGTCGGCCACGTTGAAGTAGACGTCGCCGTCGAGATCATACGTGACCCCCTTGGCGGAGAGTCTGGCGATCAGATCGGCGACCTGGTCGACGACCTCGGTCACGCCGACGTACTCGCGGGGCGGCACGATCCGCAGCGCCTCCATGTCGCCGCGGAACAACTCGATCTCCCGCTCCGCCAGCTCGCGCCAGGAGACGCCGGTCTGCGTGGCCCGTTCCAGCAGCGGATCGTCCACGTCGGTCGCGTTCTGCGTGTAGTGCACCTCGTGGCCCGCGTCGCGCCACAACCGGCCGACGAGGTCGAAGGCGAGGTAGGTGTTGGCGTGGCCGAGATGGGTGGCGTCGTAGGGGGTGATGCCGCAGACGTACATCCTGGCGGTCGGCCCCGGATCGGTCTGCCGGACCTGCTTCGCGGAGGTGTCGTGGAGACGCAGCGGGATGCTCTCACCAGGGAGCTTGGGTATGTTCGGGGCAGACCACGATCGCATGTCTTCGAGCCTATCCGTCCCGATCTGCGGTCAGGTCGGCGAAGTCGTACGTCACGCCGCCGGTCCCGATCTCGACCTCCATGACCGAAAGGGAGGCGAAGACGCGGCCGTCGGCCAGCTCGTGCCGGACGATGAGCGCGGCCGGGTCGGAGGACGGCTCCGCCGCGGCCAGGTCGTGCCAGCCGCTCGTCTCCGCGAATCTGGGCAGGTGTGCCAGCACCCGCTCGCTTTTCGGATCGAGGCCCGTGTTGACCACCATGCTGGTGCCCTCGGGCAGCTCGGCCTCGGTGCGCCGCTCGCCGTCCCAGCTGAACAGCCGCACCCGCGACAGGTCGGCCAGCACCAGATGGAAGGGGTCGTAGCGGGTCAGGTCGGCGTCGGGGAAGTCTCCGCCGTACGCGGCCCGCAGCGCCAGGTCGCCACGGGAGATCTTCGTGGTCTCCTGCGCGGCCCGGCCGTGGCCGTTGAGGAGGGCGGCGGCCCGGCGGGCCGCCGGGTTGACGGCCAGCCAGGTGCCGCCGGCCTTGAGGTCGCGCCCGCCGATCACGCCCGGGTATTCGGGCCAGTGCTCACCCGGGCCCTCCCACGGGCGGTCGGTGAACTCGTCTCTCACACCCATGAGCGTCAGCGGCCGCCCGGTTCTCACGATCAGCGTGCACATGGGCAAAGGGTAATAAACGGCTCAAGTCGCGTACCGCCCGGGGTCGGGTCAGATCGGCGGCCAGGGGATGGCGGGCCAGCCCTCCGGCGGGTAGGGGTGCACGCCGGTGTCGAGCAGCCGCCTGACGCGCTGCCAGGTGGCCTCCACCTCCGCCGGGGTGAGCAGCTCGCGCAACCTGCGCCCGAGCGAGCCCGACTCGAGGTCGCGCTCCAGCTTGGCCAGCACCGCCACCGCCTCGCGGGCCAGCGGCTTGCCGCGCCACTGCCACAGCACCGTGCGCAGTTTGTCCTCGACGGAGAAGCAGACCCCGTGGTCGACGCCGTAGACGTGGCCGGTGGGCAGCGGCAGCAGGTGACCGCCCTTACGGTCGGCATTGTTGACCACGGCATCGAACACCGCCATCCGGCGCACGACCGGGTTGCGGCTCTTGACCAGCCGCATGAGGTCGATCTCACGCTCGGTGTCGATCCAGAGCTGGCACATGCCGGGCCCGAAAGGACCGTCGCGGTAGACCGTGGGCGGCACGATGCGCCAGCCGGTCGCCTGTGACACCTCGTAGGCGGCCACCTCGCGGGCGGCCAGGGTGCCGTCGGGAAAATCCCACAGCGGGCGCTCCCCGCGTACGGGCTTGTAGACGCAGGCCGCCGTGCGGGAGCCCAGCTTGACCGAGCAGTAGAGCGTCATGTTGGTCGCCTCGACCAGGCGGCCGGCCACCTCCAGGCGGCCGTCACGCAGGAGCGTGTGGGCCTCGTCCTCGTGCAGGGGTGGCGGCTGGGACGACTTGACGGCCGGTTCGCTCTCAGGAGCGGTCATGAAGCCGCCTCACCCCCGCGGTAGCCGTTGAGTCGCACGCACACGTGACCGGCCGCGTCGAGCGGCTGGCCGCACAGGGGACACGGCGGGCGGCCCGCCGCGACGATCTGCAGCGCTCGCTGGGTGAAGGCCCGGGCGGCCCCGGCGCTGATGCGCACGCGCAGCACCGCGGGGTCGGGGCCGTCGAGGTCGTCCTCGTCGACGGCCTCCTGCGCCTCGATCACCACCTGCGACCTGTCCGAGTCCCATGCGAGCGCCATGGTCCCCACCCGGAAATCCTCCGCGACCGGCACGTCCAGGGGCGCGTCGTCGGCCAGGTCGGCGGGAGCCAGCGCGGGCACGTGCGCGGTGCCCCCGCTCAGGCGCAACACCTCGTCGAGCAGCTCGTCGAGCCTGCCCGCCAGCGCAGCGACCTGCAACTTCTCCAGCGCCACCGTGGTCAGTCTGCCCTCGGCCCTGGCCTGCAGAAAAAAGACCCGCGCGCCCGGCTGCCCCAAGGCACCGGCGACGAACCTCTCTGGTGGGTCGTAGTCGAAGACCGGCATAGCCTGACCTTACGTGGTTCCGGGTCCGCCGCCGACGGCAGCATCGCTCCCGGTGATGTTTTCTCCCCCGTCTTTCTCCTCCGAATCCTCGGGAAGCCTCAATTCCCCCATATCGTTAAGCCTGAGCACAAAGGGACGCAAGGGCGCATAGCGAATGACGGTGAGCGCTCCAGGATCGGCCGTTATCCGCTGAAAATGATCGAGGTGGAGGCCCAGAGCGTCCGCGACGATCGCCTTGATCACGTCGCCGTGGCTGCAGACCAGGTAGACACCCTTCTCCCCGACCCGCTCGTTCCACTCCCTGACCGCCGCGACCGCCCGATGCTGCATCGCCGTCAGCGCCTCGCCGCCGGGAAAGGCCACCGCGCTCGGATGCGCCTGCACGACCTGCCACAGCGGCTCGCGGGCGAGCTCTTTCAGCGGCCGCCCGGTCCACTCGCCGTAACCGCACTCGATGAACCGCTCGTCGATCACCACCTCCGCCGCGCGCCCGTCGGCGACCGCCTGGGCCGTCTCCCTGCATCGTTCGAGCGGGCTGGAGACGATGGCGTCGAGCCCGACGCCCGCGATGCGCCCGGCGAGCGCCGCGGCCTGCGCGCTGCCCGCCTCGCTCAGGTGCACCCCCGGAGTACGGCCGGCCAGCACCGGCCCTGTGAGATCCGTCAGCCCGTGCCGGGCGAGAAGCAACGTGGTCACCCTGCCAGTGTCGCAGGCGTCGATCACAACGGCTCATCGACCCGGACGCGCGACGGGCCGCCCGCTCCCCCGTGGACCCGGACGACAGCCCGCCGGGCAATCTCCTGCCCGCCGATGAGAAAACCGTATGGCTGGCCGCCGTTACAGCCCTGACCACCGACAACAGCGGAGCGGCAGCCTGCTGAGCAGGTTTCTTGTTGGTAACCTGGCGGGATCATGGAGCAGCGCTATGTCGGCCACAGCGGACTGTCGGTGTCCAGGCTGGGGCTCGGCACGATGACCTGGGGGCGTGACACCGACACGGACGAGGCGGCCGCCCAGCTCCGCACGTTCCTCGACGCGGGCGGCAACCTCGTCGACACGGCCGACGTCTACACCGGCGGTGACTCCGAGCGGCTGCTGGGGCGCATGCTGCGCGACTCGGTGCCGCGCTCCGAGCTGGTGATCTCCACCAAGGCCGTGGTCACCCCCACGGGCCGGCGGCCCCGCGACGCCTCACGGCGCCACCTGATCGCCGCCGTCGACGACTCGCTCAACCGGCTCGGGCTCGACTACGTCGACCTCTGGCAGCTGCACACCTACGACGCCGAGGTGCCGCTGGAGGAGACGCTGGCCGCGCTCGACGCGATCGTCTCCTCCGGCCGCGCCGTCTACGCCGGCGTCTGCGACTACGCCGGCTGGCAACTGGCCGCCGCCGCGATCACCCAGAAGATGGTTCCCGGCCGCATCCCGATCACCTCGGCGCAGGCCGAATACTCGCTGCTGGCCCGCGAGCCCGAGCGCGAGCTGCTGCCCGCCGCCACCCACCTCGGCGTGGGCATGCTGGCCTGGTCGCCGCTGGGCCGGGGGGTGCTGACGGGCAAATACCGCGCCGGCGTCCCTGGCGACTCGCGCGCCGCCACCCCGCACTTCGCCGACTTCGTCCGCCCTTATCTCGACGAGCGCAGCCGGCGCGTGGTCGAATCGGTCACGACCGCCGCCGACGGGCTCGGCGTCTCGCCCCTGGCGGTGGCGCTGTCTTGGGTGCGCGACCAGCCAGGCGTCGCCTCCGCCATCGTCGGAGCGCGTACGCACGCGCAGCTCAAGGGCATCCTGCCGGCCGAAGACGTGGTGCTGCCCATAGAGATCCGAGAGGCCCTCGATGACGTGTCGTCACTCGACTGACCGGGAACGAGAGACTCTCTCGTGTATCACTAGTCGATACCGAATCGCAACTTTACCCGGAAAACGCCTGCGTCCCACCGGGGATGTCCATCAGGATTTCTCCCTGAGGCAACGCAGGAGGGGACGGATGGGGAGCAGGACCGCGATCTCGGCTGGAGTTCTCGCGGTGGCGTTGGGAGCCGTTCCGGTGGCGGCACCGGCCGCGGCGGCCGCCACCCAGGACTGCACGCGGGGCGGCGGCCTGCTCTCAGGGGTGACCAACACGTTGTGCGACGTCGTCGGTGCGGTCACCGGCACGGTCGACACCCTGACAGGCGGGGCCACCGGCAAGGTGACCGACGGCCTCGACAAGACCACCGACGAGGTGCTCGGCAGGGTGGGCAGGGTCGTGCCGACCACCAAGCCCAAGACGGCCAGGACGGGCGAGCCGTCCCCGTCGCCGTCGCCCAGGACGACGGAGCAGGAGCGGGAGTCCCCCGAGGGCGAGTGCCTGCCGGAGCCCTCCTGCGCGGACGGCGAGGTCTACGGCACGCTGTCGCCGCCCACGTCCCCGGCCAGGCGCCCGGCGCGGCCGCGCGCGGGCCAGAAGGACTCCTCGTCCGTGCCCGGCACGTCGAGGACGCGCAGGCCGGAGAGCCGGCCGCAGCTCATGGACACGCGCCGGCCGCTGGCCGACAAGAAGCGGGCCGACCCGGAGGAGCCGCGGGTCGACCTGCTGTGGCCCAACCCGTTCGCGCACGAGCTGACCGTGCCGATGCAGCAGCAGCGGGTCGTGCGGCCCAGCCCGCCCGCCTCCGACGTGCTGGGCACGGCGCTGACCATCGCGCTCCTGGGGTCGGCGGTGCTCGCCGCCCGCATCGTCCAGCAGCGCCGCAGCCGCAGCGAACCCACCGAGTCGATCCCCTTCGAGCCGGCCCGCGCCGGCAACGGCCGCCACCGCCTGGCCTGACCACCACCGCCCGGCATCGGTCGAACCTGGAACCGGGCATCGCTGCGACCGCCTGGCCTGACCGCCACCGCCGGCCCCGGCACCGCAGGCATCCAGCGCGGCCGCCTGGCCCGAGTGATGCCGCCAGGCGTGAGCACCGGGATCGGCCGCGACCGCCTCGGCGCCGGCGACGGCCGCCGCCGCGTCGGAGCGCCGGTGACGTCCGCCGCCGTCTCGTCCGAGCCCCGGCGGACGGCGTTTCAGCCGCCGATGGCGTGGACGCCGCCGTCCACGTGGACGATCTCGCCCGTCGTCGCCGGGAACCAGTCGGACATGAGTGCCACGCACGCCCTGGCCGCCGGGACCGTGTCGGACAGGTCCCAGCCCAGCGGGGCCTTCTCCGGCCAGCTGTCCTCGAACTCCTTGAAGCCCGGGATCGACTTGGCGGCCATCGTGCGCAGCGGACCGGCCGCCACCAGGTTGACGCGGATGTTCTGCTTGCCCAGGTCGCGGGCGAGGTAGCGGTTGCAGGACTCGAGGCCCGCCTTGGCCACGCCCATCCAGTCGTAGACCGGCCACGCCTTGGAGGCGTCGAAGTCGAGGCCGACGACGGCCCCGCCCTCCTTCATGAGCGGCAGGCAGGCGACCGCCAGCGACTTGAAGGAGTAGGTCGACACCTGCAGAGCGGTCGCGACGTCGTCCCACGAGGTGTTGAGGAAGTTGCCGCCCAGCGCGCTCTGCGGGGCGAAGCCGATCGAGTGGACCACGCCGTCGAGGCCGTCGACGTGCTCGCCCACCCGGGCCGCGAGCGTGTCGAGGTGCTCGGTGTTCTGGACGTCGAGCTCCAGCACCGGCGCGGGCGACGGCAGCCGCTTGGCGATGCGCTCGACCAGGCTCAGCCGGCCGAACCCGGTGAGCACCACCGTGGCACCCTCCTCCTGGGCCAGCTTGGCCACGGAGAACGCGATCGAGGCATCGGTGAGCACGCCCGTCACGAGGATCCGCTTGCCTTCGAGAATGCCCATGTCAGTGCCCCATTCCAAGTCCGCCGTCGACGGGGATCACGGCCCCGGTGATGTAGGAGGCGTCGTCGCTCGCCACGAAGCGCACGACGCGCGCGATCTCTTCGGGGGCGGCCTGGCGCCCGAGCGGGATGCGCGCCACGATCTGCTCCTGGTCGAGGTCGGCCGTCATGTCGGTGGCGACGAAGCCGGGCGAGACGACGTTGACCGTGATGTTGCGCGAGCCGTATTCGCGGGCCATGGAGCGGGCGAAGCCGATGAGGCCGGCCTTGGAGGCGGCGTAGTTGGCCTGCCCGGCCTGGCCGCTCATGCCGACGACCGAGGAGATGAGGACGATCCGGCCGCGCTTGAGCCGCATCATGGGCCTGATGGCCCGCTTGGCGACGCGGTAGGCACCGGTGAGGTTGGCGTCGATGACGTCGGTGAAGGTCTCCTCCTGCATCATCGCCAGCAAGGTGTCCTTGGTGATGCCGGCGTTGGAGACGACGACCTCGACCGGGCCGTGCTCGGCCTCCACCTTGTCGAAGGCGGCCTCGACGTCGGCCGTGCTGGTGACGTCGCAGCGCACGCCGAACAGGCCCTCGGGCGGCTCCCCTGATCGGTAGGTGACCGCGACGGCGTCGCCTGCCGCGGAGAGTTCACGGGCGATCGCGAGGCCTATGCCGCGATTGCCCCCGGTGACGAGTACAGAGCGTGCCATGGCACCTGACGCTATCTCCTACCGGCGGGTATGCGCTTGTCCGGGTGACACAAGATCGCAGGGTTAGGATCGTGGACATGCGCCAGATCGATCCCGACTTCCTGGAGCTGCCGTTGCGGCAGCTCGCGGACGCCGCCCTGCAACGCGCCCGCGACCTCGGCGCCGAGCACGCCGACTTCCGGCTCGAACGCGTCAGGGCCGAGACGCTGAGCCTCTATGACGCCCGGCTCGAAGGCTCCATGGACGCCGACGACCTGGGCTACGCCGTGCGCGTCGTCAAGGGCGGCACCTGGGGGTTCGCCGCCGGCATCCACCTGACCCCCGAGGCCGCCGCGGTGGTGGCCGAGCAGGCGGTGCGGGTGGCGGAGGTGAGCGCCCCGATCAACAGGGAGCCCATCGAGCTGGCCCCGGAGCCGGTGCACGCCGACACCGTGTGGGTGTCGGCGTACGACGTCGACCCGTTCGAGGTGGCCTCGGCCGACAAGGTGGGCCTGCTGGCCGACTGGTCTGCCGGGCTGCTGAAGGGCGCCGACCACGTCTCGGCGCGGCTGCTGCAGGTCAAGGAGCAGAAGTTCTACGCCGACACGGCCGGCACGGTCACCACCCAGCAGCGGGTGCGGGTGCACCCCAGGCTCAACGCGATGAAGGCGGGCGAGAGCGGGTTCGACGACATGTCGACCATCGCGCCGCCGGTCGGGCGGGGCTACGAATATCTGACGGGCACGGGCTGGGACTGGCAGGACGAGCTGGCCAGGCTGCCCGAGCTGCTGGCGGAGAAGCTGGCCGCGCCCTCGGTCGAGGCCGAGGACTACGACCTGGTGATCGACCCGTCCAACCTGTGGCTGACGATCCACGAGTCGATCGGCCACGCCACCGAGCTCGACCGGGCACTCGGCTACGAGGCGGCCTACGCCGGCACCAGCTTCGCCACGTTCGACCAGCTGGGCGAGCTGGTCTACGGTTCACCGCTGATGAACGTGACCGGCGACCGCACGGTCACGCACGGCCTGGCCACGATCGGCTACGACGATGAGGGCGTGCAGGGGCAGAGCTTCGACATCGTCAGGGACGGCATCCTGGTCGGCTACCAGCTCGACCGGCGGATGGCGCTGATGAAGGGGTTCGGGCGGTCCAACGGCTGCGCGTTCGCCGACTCCCCCGGTCACATGCCGATCCAGCGCATGGCCAACGTGTCGCTCGTGCCGGCCCCCGGTGGGCCGTCCACCGACGAGCTCATCGCGGGCGTCGAGCGGGGCCTCTACATCGTCGGCGACAAGAGCTGGTCGATCGACATGCAACGCTACAACTTCCAGTTCACGGGGCAGCGGGCGTACAGGATCTCGCACGGGAAACTGGCCGGGCAGGTCAGGGACTTCGCCTACCAGGCGACCACGACCGACTTCTGGCAGTCGATGGAGGCCGTGGGCGGGCCGGAGACGTACGTGCTCGGCGGTGCGTTCAACTGCGGCAAGGGCCAGCCGTCGCAGCTCGCGCCGGTCAGCCACGGCTGCCCGGCGGCGCTCTTCAGGGGCGTGCGGATCCTCAACACGGTGCAGGAGGGCGGCAAGTGAACGAGCGCGGCGAGCTGACCGGCGGGCACGGATCCGTGGAAAGCCTCGTCTCCCCCCAGGAGATGGTGGAGAGGGCGCTGGAGCTCTCCCGCAACGACGGCTGCGTGGTGCTGGTGAACGAGGGGTCCACGGCCAACCTGCGCTTCGCGGGCAACACGCTGACCACCAACGGCGTCGCCCGCACGTCGCGGCTGACCGTGATCTCGATCGCGGGGCAGGGCGTCGGGGTGGTGTCGCGGTCCGCCGTACGCGAGGACCAGCTCGCCGGCGTGGTGGCGGCGGCCGACGCGGCGGCCCGCGAGGCCCGGCCCGCCGAGGACGCCGGTGACCTCGTCGCGGGCGTCCCCGCCTCGCCCGACTGGAGCGAGGCGGTACGACCGACCGACATCGGGGTGTTCGGCGGGTTCGCCCCCGCGCTCGGCGACGCGTTCGCCGCCGCGGAGACCGGCGGAGGCAAGCTGTACGGGTTCGCCCAGCACAAGCTGACCACGACGTTCCTCGGCTCGTCCACGGGCCTGCGGCTGCGCCACGACCAGCCGGCCGGGAAGCTCGAGCTCAACGCCAAGTCCGCCGACATGAAGCGTTCGGCGTGGACCGGCGTGTCCACACTCGACTTCACCGACGTCGACGTGGCGGCGCTCGGGTCCACGCTGGCGCAGCGGCTGGAGTGGGCCAAGACGCGGGTCGACCTGCCGGCGGGCCGCTACGAGACGCTGCTGCCGCCGAGCGCGGTGGCCGACCTGATGCTCTACATGTACTGGTCGTCGGGCGCCCGCGACGCGCTCGACGGGCGTTCGGTGTTCGCCAGGCCCGGCGGGGGCACCCGGGTGGGCGAGCAGCTGGCCACGCTGCCCGTCTCGCTGTCGAGCGACCCGGGGGCGCCGGGCATCGGGTGCGCGCCCTTCGTGGCGGCCCACACCTCCGACAGGGACAGCTCGGTCTTCGACAACGGGCTGCCGCTGGGGCCGACCGGCTGGATCACCGACGGCCGACTCGACGCGCTGCTGCAGACCCGCCACTCGGCGGGGCTGAGCGGGCTCCCGGTGACGCCGGGGATCGGCAACCTGATCATGTCGGGTCCCGGCGACGGCAGGTCGCTGGACGAGATGATCGCCTCCACCAGGCGCGGGCTCCTGGTCACGTGCCTGTGGTACATCCGCGAGGTCGACCCCCAGACGCTCCTGCTGACGGGGCTGACCAGAGACGGCGTCTACCTGATCGAGCACGGCGAGATCGTGGGCGAGGTGAACAACTTCCGCTTCAACGAGAGCCCGGTCGACCTCCTGGCGCGGCTGTCGGAGGTGGGCGCGAGCGAGCGCACGCTGCCGAGGGAGTGGGGCGACTACTTCCAGAACACGGTCATGCCGCCGGTGCGGGTGCCCGACTTCAACATGTCCACGGTGAGCCAGGCGAGCTGACCCGGCCGCCGTCTGCCGTCCGTCCGCCGTCTGCCGTCCGTCCGTCCGTCGTCGGTCTGTCCGTCCGCTGCGGGGGCGGGCGGACTCAGCGGGGGCCCAGCAGGGCGCCCAGGGCGTGGCTGAGCGACTCGCCGAGCGTCTTCGCGCACGTGTCGTAGCCCTCGGGCGGGCCTCCGTAGGGGTCGAGCACGTCGGGCGCCGGCTGCCGGCCGCGCCGCCCGGCGGCCGACTCGACGATCGCCCGCGCGCGCTCCGCGGTGTCGGACCGGTAGCGGCGCTGCCCCGTGCCCGCCGCGAGCGCGGCGAACTCGGGCAGCGTGAACGTCTTGCGCGCGGCGGCCGGGTCGAGCCCGACCGCGACGGCGGCGTGCCCGGCCTCCATCGTCAGCAGCAGGTCGGCCGACCTGACCAGGTCGGGGTCGAGCTGCCTGGCCCGGTGCGCCCGGCCGTCGAGGCCAAGCCGGGCGAGCGTGGCGAGCGCGTGCGGCGCCATCGGATGGCCTGTCAGCGCGTGCACCCCCGCGCTCCCCGTGGCGGCGGGCAGGCCCGTGCCGGCGAGCATCGCCCTGGTGATCACCTCCGCCATGGCGGAACGGCAGATGTTCGCCGTGCACACGAGCAGGATGCGGAACTCACCGTTCACGTGGGCCAATCTAGCCGGTGGCGCCCGGCGCTCAGGCGTCTTCCAGGCGGAAGCCCACCTTCATGCCGACCTGGAAGTGCGCGACCTCGCCGGCGTCGAGGTGGCCACGGATTTCCGTCACCTCGAACCAGTCGAGGTGGCGCAGCGTCTGTGAGGCCCTCCTGAGGCCGTTGCGGATCGCCTCGTCGACGCTCTCCCCCGAGGTGCCGACGATCTCGGTGACCCGGTACGTACGGTCCGTCATCTCCCGTCCTCCTTACTCGAAGGCCATGATCGCATGACCTGCCTCCACGTCCGGGGGCGCCGTCGCGCCCTGCTCATCCGAGGTCTACCGTGGAGGGTATGAAGGGGTGGCGCAAGAAGCCGGACGTTCACGCCGTCACAGACGCCAGGCCGTCGCTGACCGCGGACATTCGCAAACGTGAGATCAGCTACCTCATCAAGATGGGCATCCGGACGATCTGCCTGATCCTGGCGGTCGTGGTGCCGCTTCCGTGGCCGTACAGGCTGCTGTTCATCGCCGGCGCGGTCTTTTTGCCATACATAGCCGTAATCGGGGCCAATGAGAGGGGCCAGGCTGCCCCGCCTCCTACCTTTCAGTCGCCGGAGGCTAACCAAACCGAGATACCGCTGCATCGACGCGAGATCGGGTCGTGACTAAGTCTTGACGCATCCCATGGGTTGTAGGTGTACGCTTTAGCCAAGCGCTCCGGTCCCCCGTCGGAGTGCTGGTGCCGGCGTTCCGGGCCCCCGTCGGAACGCCGATGAAGCGACGCCGGGTGGTTTGCCCCCGTAACCACCCGGCGTCGCCCCTTTCCGGAAGTTTTTGATCAGTGCGACGCCGCCGGGCGAGTCGGGTAGGGCTGCTTTCCCGAAATCGTTTACACCCCTCTGCCCCTCATTTCACAGGGAACTTTCAGGGGGCAGGGGGCTTGACTTCAGCAGTTCGTTCGAGTGTCAGTCGTCGGTCAACGTCTCAGTGGTCGCCTGCGACCAGTTTTTCGCCAATGTGATCAGTTTGGCCACGGCGTCCTCGGGTGCGGTGCCGGCGCCCTGGGCGAGCCCGAGCAGATAGGCGGTCAGGGGCGCGGCCGGCCTGGCGACGCCGTGCGCGACCTCCTTGGTCAGGTCGAGAATCAGGTCACGGTCCACGGTGGCCGGGTCGATGCCGAGTTCCTTGCAGGCCAGGGCGGTCCATTCGTTGAGCACGTTCATACGAGCCTCCTCCAGATCGTCCATTGTGTCGCAGTCGAACCACGGCCGCCCGCGCAGTGCCAGGCGCACGGTCACGAGCGGGCCCAGCAGGCCCTTGAGCGAGCGTCCCCGATAGTCCGCGAGTGCCGCCTTCAGTTCGGCGGCCGGCCAGGCGCCGGCCAGCCACTGCTCGCGCCCGCCCGCGTCCACCAGCACGACCCCGCCCGCCCGCTCGGCGGCCCGGAGCATGGCCGTCACGTGGGCCGCCGTCATGAAGGGCAGGTCACCGGCGAGCAGGACCACCCACGGCGCGGTCACCTCGTTCAGGCCGGCGGCGAGCGCTGGCACGGGGCCGCTGCGCGGGGGATCCTCCCTGACGAACACGACACCCGGGATCGAGCGCTCGGGGCCGGCCACGATCGCCTTCCTGGCGCCCGCGACGGCCGCGACCACGTGCTCGACCAGGGTACGTCCGCCCACGGTCAGGCCGGGCTTGTCCGCCCCGCCCAGCCTGCGCGCCGCTCCCCCGGCCAGGATCACCGCGTCGAAATCCACACCCTCACCCCCGGCTCCGTCCACCGCGCACCTCACCACATCCTCCGCCCGCACGACGCGGGCCCACTCCTAAGGCGGCCCCAGGAGCGCGGGCACATGTCCCTCATGCAGCGTTGCCGCGGTCCGGTCGGCTGGATGCCGTGTCACGTGGCTCCACCCTTCCGGGACGGCCGGACGCCCTGGCCCTGATGGCTCGCCTTCCGGGCAGCCAGATGCCCCGGCACGACGCCTCGCCTGCCGGGCGGCCAGAAACCCCGGCGCGACGGCCCGCCTTCCATGGCGCCGGATGCCCTGGCGCGGGGGTTGGCGTTCCGGGCGGGCGGATGCCCTGGCGCGGCGGGTCGCGTTCTGGCATCCGTGGCCACCCCGTTACCGGTCGCGCCGCCGGGGGCTAGCCGCCGATGGCGGACATGGGGCGGGCGGGCTGGAGGAAGGACGGGTCGTCGATGCCGTGCCCGGCGCGCTTGCGCGCGACGGCCGCCATCCACCTCTCGGCCAGTTCGTCGTCGGACGCGCCCGCGCGCATGGGGGTCTTGAGGTCGGACTCCTCGGTGGCGAACAGGCAGTTGCGCACCTGGCCGTCGGCGGTGAGCCGGACCCGGTCGCAGGAGCCGCAGAACGGGCGCGTCACCGAGCCGATCACGCCCACCCGCGCCGGCCCGCCGTTCACGAGGAACCGTTCGGCGGGGGCGCTGCCGCGCTCCTCCAGGTCGTCGGCCGTCAGGTCGAACGAGGCGGACAGCAGGTCGAGGATCTCGTCGGCGGTGACCATGCCCTCGCGGCTCCAGCCGTGCTGGGCGTCGAGCGGCATCTGCTCGATGAAGCGCAGTTCGTAGCCCTGGTCGAGGCACCAGCGCAGCAGCGGCACCGCCTCGTGGTCGTTGACGCCGCGCATGAGGACCGCGTTGACCTTGACGGGTCGCAGGCCCGCCTCGTCGGCCGCGGCCAGCCCGGCGATCACGTCGGCGTGCCGGTCACGGTGCGCGAGCCGCTTGAACGTGCCCGGGTCGAGCGTGTCGAGCGAGATGTTGACCCGGTCGAGCCCGGCGTCGGCCAGCGCGCCGGCCAGGCGGGCCAGGCCGATGCCGTTGGTGGTGAGCGACACCTGCGGCCTGGGGGTGAGCGCGGTGGTGCGTGCGACGACGTCGGCCAGCTCGCGCCTGAGCAGAGGCTCGCCGCCGGTGTAGCGCACCTCGGTGATGCCCAGCCGCTCTACGCCGATCGTCACCAGGCGGACGATCTCGTCGGCGGTGAGCAGCTGCGGGTTGGGGAGCCAGTCGAGCCCTTCAGGCGGCATGCAGTAGGTGCAGCGCAGGTTGCACTTGTCCGTGAGGGACACCCGCAGATCCGTCGCCACCCGTCCGAACGAGTCTCGCAACATGGGGCCGTCACCTCCTGTTCGTTCGCCAGGGGACCAGACTATGACGCATGCCAGGAGGCGCTTGCCATCGCCCCTCCTTGCCAGGACAACACATCTCCATCTTGATCGATTCCTCCCGGGTACGCGAACCGGGCCCCGCCTCAGCCGGCGAGGGCGGCGTCGTCCGCCGCGGTGTCCTCATCCGTCCAGGCGTCCTCCGGCGGGTGGGCCAGGTGCCAGCGCACCGACGCGGCGACGTGCGCGGCCGGGTCGCCCGGCGCCCAGCCGAGCAGTGTCCGGGCCCGGGCCACGGACACCACCAGGTGCTGGGCGGGCGCACCCGACAGCGCCAGGTCGGGCGGGATGCGGTCGTCCGGCACCCGTTCCAGCCGGGCCCGCGAGCCGGCGGCGCCGAGGATCTGCTCGAACCAGGCGCCCATCGTCACCGTGGCCGTCTCCCCCAGGTTGACGGCCAGGCCGTCGGCGGAGCGGTGGTCGAGGGCCGACAGGACGCCGGTCGCCAGGTCGTCGACGTACCCCTTGGTCCAGAGCAGGTTGGCGGCGCCGACCGGGATGCGTTCGCGGCCGGCGCGGACGCGGCGCAGGATCGGCTCCTCCCTGCGCTGCCAGTCGTGCGGGCCGTAGATCAGCGGCAGCCGCAGGACGACGGCGCCGCGCGCCAGCCACCGCTCCTCCACGTCGAGCTTCTCGTAGTCGTCGGGCACGCCGGGGAAGCCTTTGCCGCGGTGGGGGTGGCGTTCGCGGCGCAACGCGGAATCCTCGCTGATCGGTACGGGGGCCAGGCAGCGTCCCGTCTGCAGGCCCGCGAACGCTTCGTACACGTCCTGGCTGGACAGCACCACTGTGGGCACGTGCGGCAGCAGCGGCAGGACGGCGTCCACGTCGGCGCCGGTGAGCGCGTGGGTGTCGACCACGGCCTGCGGCGCGAAGTCCTTGATCCGGGTGGCGTGACGCGCCAGGTCGTGACGGTCGGTGTGCAGGTGGACGCCCGGCACGCCGGGTGCGGAACGGTCGGACCCACGGTGCACGAGGAGGAGTTGGTCGCCGCGGGCCGCGAGGCGTTCGGCTATGCGGCGCCCGAGGAACCACGTGCCGCCCAGCATCAGGACTCTCATGCCCCCACCCTGCCCCATCCGGGACCCCGTGGGGCGGGCTAGGGCGTGCCCGCGTGCCAGGTCTCGCGGGCGCGCATCAGCTCGGCCAGGTGTTTCCTGGACCATTCGCAGCCGGCGTTCATCGGCTCGAGGAGGCTGCGGCCGAGGGCGGTCAGCTCGTACTGGACGCGCGGCGGGATCTCGTCGTATGCGGTCCTGGTGAGCAGGCCGTCGCGTTCCATGGCGCGCAGGGACTCGGTGAGCACCTTGGGGGTGATGCCGCGCAGCGGCCGCTGGAGCTCGGTGAAGCGCCGCGGGCCCGCTTCGAGGCAGCGGATGATCTTCGCGGTCCACTTGTCGCCGACGCGGATGGGCGCGGCGGTCGGAGGACATCCGCGGAACATGTCCGGATCGAGAGGCTCGGCCATGCCCGTCATCGTAGGTAACTATCGTTGCGGAAAGCGACGTCCCGCCCTCTACCGTCGGCGTGGGCGGCCGGGGAGTCCGGCCGCCGGGAGAACGGAGCGTGGACGATGAGCAGGATCGTGGTGTTCGGCGCCGGGGGACGGGCCGGGACGCGGGTGGCGGCGGAGGCGGCAGGGCGCGGGCATGAGGTGACGGCCGTGGTACGGGATCCCGCGAAATATCCGAATCTGTCGAGTGAGAGCGTACGGGTGGTCGCCGGGGACGTCACCGACGCCGACCGGGTGGCGGCGGTGGCGGCGGGTCATGACGTGGCCATCCAGGTCACGGCCCGGCTGGACATGCCGTCGGAGGAGTTCTTCACGGCGGCCTCGCACGCGCTCGTGGACGGGCTGTCGCGGGCCGAGGTGTCCCGCCTGGTGGCGCTGGGCATCGGCAGCCTGCTGGAGGTCTCACCCGGGGTCCGGCTCATGGACACGCCCGGCTTCCCCGCGGACGCCCGAGCGTTCTCGCTGGGACACGCGGCGCAACTGGGGGTGTTCGAGAAGTCGGCGCTGGACTGGGTGGTGCTGGCGCCGCCGCCGGTCTTCCTGGACGATCAGGCGGCCAGGACGGGCCGTCACCGGATCGGAGGCGGGCAGGTGCCAGCGTCCGGCGAGGGCGATCCCGTGCTCTCGTACGCCGACCTCGCGGCGGCCCTGGTGGACGAGGCAGAGACGCCCCGGCACCACCGCGTCCAGGTGGCCGTGTCGTACTGAGGCCGCCCGGGGCGGCGCGGCGGGTGGGCGCACATGCCGGACGCCCGGCCTGGTGAGGCCGGGCGTCCGAGGTGTGACTAGTGGCGGTGGCGGTGGCCGATGACCCGGACCCAGTCCGTGCCCTCGGCGCCGTCCAGCCACCTGGCGCCCTTGTAGATCGCGCGCCAGGTGCCCGACGTGCGAGCCGGCACCTTCGTGTGGAAGTAGCCGCTGCGGCTGGTCCTGATCGTGTCGACGTATTCCCACTTGCCGCTGCCCGCCGGCTGGAAGAGGATCACGATCCGCTTCCAGGCCAGACGGTGCCAGCGCTCGGAGCGCTTGCAGTGGTCGGCGTGGTGCACCGACACGAAACCGCTGATGTAGTCCTTGTCGCACTCGACGGAGAGCTTGCCCTCAAGGGTGATGGGCCGGCCCCGCCAGGCGGGCTCCGGGTTCGCGTCGAACTGCAGGCTCGTGTGCCCGCCCGCGGCCGGGTCGATGCCCGGGTCGGCGAGCGCGGGCGAGGCGGCGGTGGCCACCATCGTCGCGCCCAGGGCGGCGGCCGCCAGGCCGGCGGCGAGACGTCGCATCTTCAAAATTGGAATTCCTTCCCCGTCTGAAACGCACCCCGGGACGGGGCACGTCACTGGCCAATGACGCGTAAGGGTAAAGAAAAGTTGCGACGCAGTTGATCACGATTCTGCATCAGCGGTTTAGGCCACGCGCTGAATTAATTATGTTTGCTGCACTATTGCGCGATTTGTCGGGATTTAGAGACGTCTGCGGCGTAGTGTCCTGTTCCGGGATAGCGGACGCGCCAGAATCCCCCGGTACGGCCCGAGACCGTCGTGGCGAACGAACCGGCGGCGTCCGTACGCACCTCCCCGATGCGCTCCCAGGCCGAGGATTCATCGGCACGCCAGAGAACCTCCAGCGTCTGCTTGGCGAACGGCCCGTAATCGGTGAGACCGCGCGGATCGACCCTGGTCAGCGAACCCCGCAGCCGTACCTTTCCGCCCGCCGTCCCGTCCACCCGCACGGAGGCGAGCTTCGTGTCACGCCTGAACTGGAACGACTCGTATTCGGTGACCGTCGCGCCGCCCGGACCCGTCGCGGTGGCGGCGATCGTCCAGGTGCCCGTGGGGTAATAGCGGTTCAGCCTCTTGTCGGGCAGGAAACGCCAGGTCTCCCAGCCCTCGGCCGCCGCTGCCTGTGTGGCGGGCGAACCCACCCGCCACGCCATCATCGGCGGGAGGTCCGCGGCGGGCTCGCCACCGGTGGCGAGCCGCGGGGCCGCGGAGACCTTCGGCGACGGGCTCCGGGACGGCGTGGGCGTCGCCGTCGGCTTGTCTAGGGCCGGGGTTTTCGAGCTGAGCGCCGGGGCCGGCGGGGAGCCGGGCTCGACCTTGACGGCGAC
Source organism: Nonomuraea deserti (assembly GCF_004348685.1). GTDB lineage: Bacteria > Actinomycetota > Actinomycetes > Streptosporangiales > Streptosporangiaceae > Nonomuraea > Nonomuraea deserti. Next base: position 26,608 of record NZ_SMKO01000042.1, read on the forward strand.
GCCGTGCTTACCCCGTGTCCCCCGGGCGACCACGTCGATCACCAGGCGGACGGAGCCTTTCGGCCCGACGACGGGCTCCGCTGGACGTACGGTGATGGATCGGATGGCGAGCTCGGTCGCGGCGGAGATCGCGGGCGCGGGCGCCGTGAGCGACCCCGCCGTGAGCGATCCCGCCGCGAGCGAGACGAGAAGAAGGCTTCTGGTCATGAGCGAGACGGTAGGAACCCGCCGGTCATGACCAGGACCACAACACACGCCCCGAATGGCAAAACCGCTCGGAGCGGCCTGTCCCCCGGGCACGCGCCTCGCGGGTGCGTGCCCCCGCCCGCCCGCTCAGCGGGGTCCGGTGTAGAGCCCTTCGATGACGTCGGCGTACTTCTGGTGCACGACGCGCCGCTTGAGCTTGAGGCTCGGGGTGAGCTCCTCGGTCTCGGCGGTCCACTCGACCCCGAGCAGGGCCCACTTCTTCACCTGCTGCACCCGCGCGAGCTTGGCGTTGGCGGCCTCGACCGCGGCCCCCACCTCCTTGAGCACCTCGGGGTGCTCGGCCAGCTCGGCGAGCGAGGAGAACGTGACGCCGCGCGCCCGCGCCCAGCCCGGCGCGACCTCGCCGTCGAGGGTCAGCACCGCCACCGGGTGCGGGCGGTTGTCGCCGTAGGCGAGGGCCTGGCCGATGAGCGCGTGCTCCTTGAGATGGTTCTCGATCTCGGCCGGGGAGATGTTCTCGCCGCCCGCGGTGATGATCAGCTCCTTCTTGCGGTCGACGACCCGGTAGAAGCCGTCGTCGTCGACCGTGCCGATGTCGCCCGTGTGCAGCCAGCCGTCGGCGTCGACGAGCTCGGCGGTGGCCTGCGGGCGGTTGAGGTAGCCGCGGGTGTTGAGCGGGCTGCGGGTGAGGATCTCGCCGTCCTCGGCGATGCGGATCTCGACGCCGGGCTCGGCCCTGCCGACGCTGCCCAGGCGGTAGCAGTCGGGGCTGTTGCCGGTGAACGCGCCGGTCGTCTCCGTCATGCCGTACACGTCGATGACCTTGAGCCCGAGCCCGGCGTAGAAGCGCTGCACCTCGGCGGGCAGGGGCGCGGCGCCGGTGGCGGTCCACTCGGCACGGTCGAACCCGATCATGCCGCGGATGACCGACAGGAGGGAGGCGTCGGCCTGGTCGTAGGCGGACTGGATCTCGGGGGTGACGGTGCGGCCGTACTGGCCGGCCTCGATGTACGCGACGCCGGCCCTCATGGCCGCGCGTACGGCCGCCTGCCGCTCCTCCGGCTGGGTGGCGAGCACGGCCGACAAGCGGGCCATCATCTTCTCCCACACCCGGGGCACCCCGAAGAACATCATCGGCCTGACCTGCCCCAGCGTGCCGCCCAGGTTGGCCAGGTCGGTGCAGAAGTAGACGTGGGAGGCCTTGACCAGCGGCAGGTAGAGGCTGAGCACCCGCTCGGCGATGTGCGCGTAGGTCAGATAGGAGATCTGCGTGCCCTCGGTGGGCAGCGAGGCGAGGCGGTCGGTGGAGGCGACCTCGTAGAAGATGTTCGTGTGCGTCAGGGGCACGCCCTTGGGCATGCCGGTGGTGCCGGAGGTGTACAGGACGGTGGCCACGTCGTCGGGGGTGACCGCGCGCCAGCGCGTCTCGGTCTCACCGGGGTCGGCGGCCAGGCGTTCGCGGCCGAGCCGGAGGAAGTCCGTCCACGCCAGGAAACGCTCGCCGTCGGGCGCCCCCTCCAGCATGATGATCGTGCGCAGGCCGTCGAGCCGGTCGAGCACCGGCTGCCAGCGGGCGAGTTCGGCCGGCCCGCCGAGCACCGCGCATTTCGCCCCCACGTCGCCGGCCACGAACGCGATCTGGTCGGGCGCGAACGTCGAGTAGACCGTGCAGCCGGCGCCGCCCGCGTGCACCACGCCCAGGTCGGCGAGCACGTGCTCGCTGCGGTTGACCATCATGAGCGCCACGGTGTCGCCCGCCTGGAGCCCGAGCGCGGCGAATCCGGCGGCGATCTCCAGGATCCGCCGCCTGGCCTGCGCGTAGGTCAGCGTGCGCCAGCCGTCGCCGTCGGGGTCGGAGTAGGCGGGTGCGTCGGGGTGCTGCTCGGCGGCCTGAGCGAGCTGCCGGCAGACGGTCATGCCGGCGATCTGCCGCTGGATCTCCGCCCGCACGTCGAGGACTTCGGCCATGGCGCGCGCCTCCCGTCAGTATTCACTTGCATGAATGGCATGCATCGCACCACACCCCGGGGGTGGCGGCAAGAGCTCGCGGGGAAACACCCGCGTCCCTCACCTGGAGCGATATTTCGTTTACGTTCGGTGCCGTGGGAGGGGGCGGCGCATGACCGACGGCGGCAGGACGTTCTTCGGGCACCCGTGGGGCCTGGCCACGCTGTTCGGCACCGAGATGTGGGAGCGGTTCAGCTGGTACGGCCTGCGCGCGATCCTGGCCACGTTCCTGGCCGCCTCGCCCGCCCACCAGGGCCTCGGCATGTCGGACGTGACCGCCCAGGCGGTCGTGGGCGTCTACGGGGCGCTCATCTACCTGGTGGCCCTGCCCGGCGGGTGGATCGCCGACCGCATCCTCGGTGCGCGCAGGTCGGTGTTCTGGGGCGGGTTCGTCATCATGCTGGGGCACATCAGCATGGCGATCCCGGTGACGTCGGCCTTCTTCGTCTGGCTCGGCCTGCTGCTCATCATCTCCGGCACCGGCCTGCTCAAGCCCAACATCTCCGTCATGGTCGGCCGCCTCTACGCCGACAGCGACGACGCGCGCCGCGACGCGGCGTTCTCGCTGTTCTACTTCGGCATCAACCTGGGCGCCTTCTTCGCGCCGATCGTCGTCGGCTGGCTGGCCGCGGGCGACCGCTGGCACCTGGGCTTCAGCGCCGCCGCGGTCGGCATGGCGTTCGGCCTGGTCCAGTACGTCTGGGGCGGCAGGGCCCTCAGGGGCGTGGGCGAGCGGCCGGGCCTGCGCCTGTCGCCGCGGGAGCGCCGGAAATTCGGCCGCCTGATCGCCCTGGCGGCGGGCGCGACGGCGGGCCTGCTGGTCGTGTGGGCGGCGACCGGCACCTTCACGGTCGACCGGCTCACCCTGGTGGTCACGGTGATCATCCTGCTCGTGCCCGTCGCGTACTTCGGCTACATCCTGCTGGGCAGCCACAATCTCACGCAGGACGAGCGGATCCGGATGAAGGCCTACATCTGGCTGTTCGTGGCCGCGTCCATCTTCTGGATGATCTTCGATCTGGCGCCCAGCAAGCTGCTCTTCTTCGCCCAGGACCACACCGAGCTGTCGCTGTTCGGGATCGCGATCCAGCCGGCCACGACGCAGTCGTTCAACCCCCTCTTCATCATGATCTTCGCGCCGGTGTTCGCGGCGTTGTGGCTGCGGGTGGGCACGCGGGTGAGCACGCCGCAGAAGTTCGGCTTCGCGCTGGTCATGGTGGGGGCGAGCTTCGTGGTCATGGCGGTCGCTGCGGCGCTGGCCGGGGCGGGCAGGGTGTCGGTGTGGTGGCTGGTTCTGGTCTACCTGATCCAGGTGTTCGGCGAGCTGTCGCTGAGCCCGGTCGGGCTGTCGGTGACGGCGAAGCTGGCGCCGGAGGCGTTCAAGGGGCAGATGCTCGGCGTCTGGTTCATCGCGGTGTCGGTGGGCGACGCGGTCGGCGGGCAGACGGGGCGGCTCACCGCCGTGCTGACGGACCCGATGTACTACCTGGTGCTGGCGCTGGCGGCGATGGCGGCGGGGCTCGCGCTGTTCATGTTCACCCGGCGGCTGCGGGTGATGATGGCCGAGCATCATGAGCCCGCCATGCGGTAGACATTCCCAACGTGTCCGAGATTCTCGACCTGGCAGGCATCTTCGTCTTCGCGCTGACGGGGGCGTTGATGGGGGTGCGCAAGCGGCTCGACGTGGTCGGGATGGCGATGCTCGCCGAGATCACCGCCCTGGGCGGGGGCGTCGTACGCGACCTGATCCTCAACGTCCGGCCCGCCGCCTTCCAGAGCGTCGGCTACGTGCTGGTGCCGCTGGTGGCTACGGTGATCGTCTTCTACTGGCATCCGCACGTCACGAAGGTGATGCCGGTCATCCTGGTGCTCGACGCGGCGGGGCTGGGCCTGTTCTGCGCCGTCGGCACGGCCAAGGCCATGGAGTACGGTCTCAGCCCTCTGCACGCCACCGTGCTGGGGATCACCACGGCCGTGGGCGGCGGCATGCTGCGCGACGTGCTGGCCGGGGAGATCCCGACGCTGCTCTACGACCGCCAGCTCTACGCCGTGCCCGCCCTGGTGGGGTCGGCGACGATGGCGGCGCTGTCCTCCTACGGCCTGCACGGCTGGCCCGCGACGCTGGCGGCGGCCGTGCTGGCGTTCGGGCTGCGCATCGTGGCGATGCGCCGCAGGTGGCAGGCGCCGCTGGCCCGGGGGGCCGGCGAGTGAGCGCCCCTCACACCATCGCGATGAGGGACTCGGGCGGGCGGGAGCCGCCGGCGGCGCCGTGGTCGCGGGCGGCGCGGATCCGGACGAGCGCGTCCTCCAGGATGCGGGGCGGCTGCGTGTACGGCAGCCGCAGGTAACCCTCGTGCGTCCCCTCCAGGCCGAACCAGGGGCCGGGCGCGAGGCGTACGCCGTGGCAGGCCGCCGCCTCGGCGAGCGGGGTGGAGCCGCCCCGGTCGAGGCGCACCCAGAGCGTGCCCCCGCCGCGCGGCACGGTGAACGTCCACTCCGGCAGGTGCTCGCGCAGCCCGGACACCAGCGCGTCGCGGGAGGCGCGCAGCGTGCGGCGGCGCTCGGCCCGCGTCTCCTCCAGCCGGTCGAACAGCCGCGCCACCGCGAGCTGCTCCATCACCGGGCTGGCGATGTCCACCGCCGAACGGTACGTGGCCAGCCGCCGGGCCAGCGCGGCCGTGGCGCGGATCCAGCCGATGCGCAGCCCGCCCCACCACAGCTTCGACGCGGAGCCGATGCTGATCACGCGGCTGTCGGTGTCGAACGAGCCCATCGGCGACGTGCGCGGCACCTCGTCCAGCGCGAGCTCCGACCAGGTCTCGTCCACCAGCAGCAGCGTGTCCACGCGCCGGGCGGCGCCCACGACGGCGGCGCGGGTGGCGTCGTCCATGAGGGCGCCCGTCGGGTTCTGGAAGTCGGGCATGAGGTAGGCGAGACGGCTCGCGGACTGGCGCATGGCGCAGGTCAGCAGGTCGTCCTGCCAGCCTTCGTGCGAGATCCCGACCGGGACGATCCTGGCGCCGCCGCGGCGGGCCGCGTCGATGGCGTGCGGGTACGTCGGCGACTCCACGAGCACCGGGTCGCCCTGGCCGACGAGGAGCCCCATGACGAGCTGGATGGCGTGCTGGGAGCCGGTGGTGACGACGATCTGCTCGGGCCTCGTCGCCAGGCCCCTGGCGGTGTAGGCGGCGGCGATGCGCTCCCTGAGCACCGGCAGGCCCATGGGGTCGTAGCCGATGCCCATGCCGTACCTCGGCAGGTCTTCCAGCGCCTCCGCCATGGCCTCGCGCAGCGCCGTGGGCGCGGGCGGGGCGGCGGTCTGGAGCTGGATCAGGCCGTCGCCGTCGGTGCCGAGCCACGGGTTGTCGGCGGTGGTGGCCGGATCGGGCAGGGCCGTCCAGCTGCCAGAGCCCTGGCGGCTCTCCAGGTAGCCTTGTTCGCGCAGCAGGTCGTAGGCGGCGGTCACGGTGGTGCGGCTGACCTTGAGGGTCTCGGCGAGGTGGCGCTCGGCGGGCATGCGGACCCGCACGGGAAGCCGGCCGTCCATGATCAGAGCCCGCACGCCGCCCGCCAGGGCCCGGTAATACGGCCGCGTGGCGGGGTCGATCTTCAGGAGCCGGGCCGCCTGGGTGGCCGACACATATCGCATAAGGCCACTTTTCGTGATTGGTTCTGTTTTGGCAAGCCCGTGGCCTGCCACTCTGGGTCCACTATGAGCGACACGACCGCCCCGCGGGTGGACTCCCTGCCCGCGCGCCTGCTCCGCCTCTACGGCGGGCTGGCCCTGTACGGGCTCGGCATCGGGCTCCAGGTGGAGTCCGGCCTGGGCAACGGCCCCTGGGACGTCTTCCACCAGGGCCTGGCGATCAGGGCCGGGATGACCATGGGCACCATGATCATTATTGTCGGCGCCCTGGTCATGCTGCTGTGGATCCCGCTGAAGCAGAAGCCGGGCGTCGGGACCATCAGCAACGTGGTGTTCGTGGGGCTGTTCGCCGACGCCGCGATCTTCCTGCTCCCCACGCCGGGGCACCTCGCGGTCCAGGCGTCGTACATCGCGCTCGGGGTCGTCTCCATCGCCCTGGCCACGGTGCTGTACATCAGCGCGGGAATGGGCCCGGGTCCGCGCGACGGCATCATGACCGGGCTGATGCGGCTCGGCCTGTCCGTACGGCTCGGGCGTTCCGTCATCGAGATCACCGTGCTGGCCGCCGGGTGGCTGCTCGACGGCACCGTGGGCGTGGGAACGCTGGTGTTCGCGCTGGCCATCGGGCCGTTGACGCAACTGTTCACCCGCTGGTTCCCGCTGACGTGATCCCGTGGCCGGTCCGGGCATGACGCGACGTGATCCGGCCCGGCCACGGCATCACCCCGTGCTCCCGTAGGCCCCGCTTCGCCGCGCGGGACGAGTTCGCTTCCGGTCTTGCGGCTGGAGCCGGAGCACCGCGGACGATTCCGGTAGCGTCTAGGCATGCGGATCGAGGATTATGCCCTGATCGGAGACATGCAGTCTGCCGCGCTGGTGGGCCGGGACGGCTCCATCGACTGGTTGTGCCTGCCCAGATTCGACTCACCGGCGTGTTTCGCGGCGCTGCTGGGCAGCGAGCGCAACGGCCACTGGTGGCTCGGGCCCACCGGCAGGAAGCCGGCCACCAGGCGGCGTTACCGTCCCGACACGCTCATCCTGGAGAGCGAGTGGGACACTCCGACGGGCACCGTCCGCGTGATCGACTTCATGCCGCCCCGCGACAAGAACCCCGACGTCGTACGCGTCGTCGAGGGCGTGTCCGGCACCGTGGAGATGTCCACGGTGGTCAGGGTGCGTTTCGACTACGGCAGGATCGTGCCGTGGGTGCGTAGGACCGACGGTCACCTCCAGGCCGTCGGCGGTCCCGACTCCGTCTGGCTGCACGCCCCCGTGCCGCTGAAGGGCGGCGACTACGCCCACCGGGCGACGTTCACCGTCGAGGAGGGCCAGCGGCTGCCGTTCGTGTTCACCTGGCACCCCTCGCACGAGCCGATGCCGCCGCAGATCGCGTGCGAGGAACAACTCGCCGAGAGTGCGGCGTTCTGGGCGGAATGGGTGGCGCGGTGCGCCTACGACGGCCCCTACCGCGAGGCCGTGATGCGGTCGCTGATCACCTTGAAGGCGCTCACCTACGCGCCCACGGGCGGCATCGTCGCCGCGCCCACCACGTCGCTGCCCGAGGACCTGGGCGGGGTGCGCAACTGGGACTACCGGTTCTGCTGGCTGCGCGACGCGACGCTGACGCTCGACGCGCTCATCTCGTCCGGCTACCTGGAAGAGGCCGCCGACTGGCGCGCCTGGCTGCTGCGCGCCATCGCCGGGCGACCGCAGGACCTGCAGATCATGTACGGCGTCGCCGGCGAGCGGCGGCTGCCCGAGCTGCGCCTCGACTGGCTCGACGGCTACGAGGACTCCCGCCCCGTCCGCATCGGCAACGAGGCGGTCAAGCAGCTGCAGCTCGACGTGTACGGCGAGGTGATGAACTCCCTGTTCGTCGCGCGCGAGCGCGGCCTGTCCCCCGACGACCGGGCGTGGGCCATCCAGCGGCAGCTGCTCGACTACGTGACCGAGCACTGGGAGGAGCCCGACGAGGGGCTGTGGGAGGTGCGCGGGCCGCGCCGGCACTTCGTGCACTCCAAGGTGATGTGCTGGGTCGCGCTCGACCGGGCCGTCAAGTACGTCGAGCAGTTCGGCCGTACGGGTCCCGTGGAGAAGTGGCGGGCCCTGCGCGACACCGTTCACGCCGAGATCTGCGAGAAGGGCTTCGACGAGACGCGCAACACCTTTACCCAGTCGTACGGGTCGGCGGAGCTGGACGCGGCCCTGCTCATGCTGCCGATGGTCGGGTTCCTGCCGATCGACGACCCGCGCATGGCGGGCACCGTGGCGGCGATCGAGAAGGAGCTCATGTCCGAGGGCTTCGTGCTGCGTTACCCGCTGGCCGACGACAACGACGTCGACGGCCTGCCCGGCGGCGAAGGCGCGTTCCTGGCCTGCAGTTTCTGGCTGGTGGAGGTGATGGCGATGCAGGGCAGGAAGGACGAGGCGAAAAACCTGTTCGAGCGGCTGCTGTCACTCCGCAACGACGTGGGCCTGCTCGCGGAGGAGTACGACCCCCGCTACGGGCGCCTGGTGGGCAACTTCCCGCAGGCGTTCAGCCACGTGCCTCTGGTCCACGCCGCCCGCGCCCTGGCATAGGCGCCCGGGCCCGTGCCGCCTCGCGGGCCGCTCGTGGCATCTGGCGGGCATGTGACGATCTCCCTGCGTTCACGTGTGATTCATTCCGTTACGCCACGCTCCCGCCGTAGCCGGAGCTCCATCTTCCGGCACGGACGGAGAGAGAAGCATGGGTCACGGGCATCACCACCAGCATCACGACCGCTCCCACGAGCCCCTCGACGAGGGTGAGGCGGCGCCGGCGCGCGACCTGACGATCCCCGACGAGGACCTGTCGCCGGCGCAGCTGTCGCGCCGGCGCATGTTCCGCAGGGCCGGGCTGCTGGGCGCCGGGCTGACGGCCGCCGGAGTGCTCGGCACCCAGGCCGAGGCGGCCGCCGCCACCCCCGGCGGCCGGGAGCCGAAGGACGGCTACCTGTGGCTGGCCGGCGACCACCACATCCACACCCAGCACAGCGGCGACGGCATCTACCGGGTGATCGACCAGGTGCGGCACGGCAACGCGTACGGGCTCGGGTGGGTGGTCATCACCGACCACGGCGGCGCCACCCACGCGAAGATCGGGGTGGACAAGGTCAACCCCGACATCGTCGCGGCGCGTGAGGCCGTCAAGGACACCCTGGTCTTCCAGGGCCTGGAGTGGAACATCCCGGCCGCCGAGCACGGCACCGTGTTCGTCGCCCCGGGCCGGCGGGAGGTCGAGACGCTCAAGGAGTTCGAGAACTCCTTCGACGGGTCGGTGAAGGACGCCGGGGCGAACACCCCGCAGAACGAGGCGCTGGCCATCGCCGGGCTCAACTTCCTGGCCGAGTCGGTCAGGAAGCGCCGCATCCCGGACGCGCTGTTCCTCGCCAACCACCCGTCACGCAAGGGCCTCGACTCGCCGCACGAGATCAGGGGGTGGCGCGACGCCCAGCCGTCCATCGCCGTGGGCATGGAGGGCGCGCCCGGCCATCAGGCCGCCGGCCTGCCCAAGCCGCACGGGCCAGGCGGCGGGCGCGGCTACTACGACGGCGGCCCCGGCGCCGACTCCTTCCCCGGCTACCCGGCGGAGAGCTACAAGACCTTCGGCGGGTTCGACTGGATGACCGCCACCGTGGGAGGGCTGTGGGACAGCCTCCTGGCCGAGGGCAAACCGTGGTGGATCACCGCCAACTCCGACTCCCACACGGTGCACGGCGACACCAGCGTCCGCGGCCCCGGCAGCGACTTCGACGCCAACGGCCGCTACGAGGACCCCGTCTACGGCGGCGTGCCCAACACGGGGGCCGGCGACTTCTGGCCCGGCTACTACAGCCGCACCCACGTCGGCAGCCGCACCTTCTCCTACGAGGCGCTCATGGACGGGCTGCGGGCCGGGCGCGTCTGGGTCGACCACGGCGGGCTCATCAGCGGCCTGGTGGTGCGGGCCACGACAGCCGGCCACGGGCGCCGCGGGGCGACGCTCGGCGAGACCCTCGACGTACGCCGGGGCGACCGGGTCGAGCTGACCATGGAGATCACCCTCGCAGGCCGGCCCAACTGGGCGCAGTTCGTGCCCACGCTGGCCCGGGTGGACGTCATCCAGGGCGACGTCACCGGCCCGGCCCCCGACAAGGACGTCTTCACCACGCCGAACACCAAGGTCGTGCAGTCGTACGAGGTGGGCAGGACCAGCGGCACCGTCACCTTCACCTACCGGCTCGGCCGCGTCGACCGGCCCGTGTACGTGCGGCTGCGCGGCACCGACGGCAAGCGCTCCGCGCCCGGCCTGCTGGGCGCGGGCGTGGACCCGCACGGCCCGCAGATCGACGTGCACGGGGACGCCGACCCGTGGAACGACCTGTGGTTCTACAGCAACCCGATCTGGATCCTGCCGCGCCGATGACCGGCGAACCCACGACCGGCGGACCCACGACCGATGGGACCGACGACCGGCGAACCCACGACCGGCGGATTCACGACCGATGGACCGACGACCGGCGGATCCGCGGACGGCGGGCCGATGACGGTCCTGGGGATCGATGCGGGCTCGCGCACCCTGCCCGAGGCCGAGCACCTGCTGCGAACCGTGGCGCGGTCGCTCGGCCTGCCGGGCGGGACCGTCGGGTGCACGCACTTCGTTCCGGCCGGCCTCGCGGGCGACGAGCCGCACATCGCCTGCTCGCTGGCCGTCCCGGGTTCGGTGACCCCGCCCGCGGACGTGTCCTGGGCGGCCGGCGGCCAGCGCGGCGGGCCGCGGGCGGAGGGCGCGGCGACGGCGGCGGCCGAGCACGCGGCGCGGCGCGGCGGCCGCGTCGTCACCTTCCCCGGGCACGACCTGCTCACCGGCACCATGAGCGTGGCCGCGATCCGCGACGGGTCGGCCATCGAGCGGGTGCTGGTGCTGGCCTCCCCCGGCCCGCCGGGCGACGACACGCTCGTCGTGACGAACGACCACGTCAGGCCCCCCGCGTCCGTCTCCGGTCTCGGCTGTTGACTTCCTCCCCACGGCTGAAGCCCGGGGGATTCCAACCGTCGCCGGTTGGTCTTCCTGCTTCACCGCCAGCCGCCCGCCGGGCTTGCGCCCTTGAGGTCTTACACCAGCTCCACAAGCGTTTCAGCTCTCCGCCAGCCCGGCGGCGAGCACGTTCTTGGCCGCGTTCACGTCCCGGTCGTGGACCGCGCCGCAGGCGCACGTCCACTCCCGGACGTTCAGCGGCATCTCCTCCTGCAGCGTCCCGCACCGCGAGCACAACCTGGAGGAGGGGAACCAGCGGTCCACCGCCACCAGCGCCCGCCCGTACCAGGCCGCCTTATACTCCAGCATCGACCGCAACTCGCGCCAGGAGGCGTCGGAGACGGCGCGCGCCAGCGAGTGGTTCTTGACCATGTTGCGGACGGTCAGGTCTTCCACGGCGATCACTTGGTTCTCGCGAACAAGCCGGGTGGTGACCTTGTGCAGGTGATCCCTTCTACGGTCGGTGATCCGGGCGTGGACCCGCGCCACCGTGAGCCGGGCTTTGGCTCGGTTGGTCGAGCCCTTGGCCTTGCGGGCGAGCGCCCGCTGCGCTTTGGCCAGCCTGCGCCGATCGCGCCGCTCGGGGCGCGGGTTGACGATCTTCTCGCCGGTTGACAGCGCCGCCAGCGCCGTGATGCCCGCGTCCACGCCCACCGACTGCTCGGCCGGAGCCAGTGGTGTGATCTTCTCCTCGGCGAGGATGGACACGAACCAGCGCCCGGCCGCGTCCCTGGACACGGTGACCGTGGACGGCTCGGCTGTCTGCGGCAGCGGGCGCGACCACACGATGTCCAGCGGCGTGTCCATCTTGGCCAACGTCAGCGTGCCGTCGCGCCAGCGGAACGCCGAGCGGGTGTACTCCGCGCTCGCGCGTGCCTTCTTCCTGCTCTTGAAGGTGGGATATCGGGCGCGCTTGGCGAAGAAGTTCGCGAACGCCGCCTGAAGGTGGCGCAGCGCCTGCTGCAACGGCACGGACGACACCTCGAACAGGAAGTCGTAATCGCCGCTGCGTTTCCACTCGGTCAGAGCGGCCGACGACTCCACGTAGGAGACGCGACGGCCTTCCATGGTGTAGGCGCGGGTGCGTTCTTCGAGGGCCTTGTTGTAGACGAGGCGGACGCAGCCGAACGTCCGGGCAAGCTCTTCGGCTTGGCCGGGGGTCGGGTAGAAGCGGTATTTGTAGGCCCGCTTCACGATCTGCGCCACGCGTCACATGGTACCGCTCGATCGGCTAAGCATCGTGCGTGTGTTCGGTATGCGGCGCTGTGCCGCGTTCCTCCCCAGGGCTGAAGCCCGAGGTCTCCACGCTTAAGGAGATTCGATGACCCTGCTCACCATGCCGGCGGCCGGAGGCCGGAGGCCGGATCACCACGGCCGAGGTGCCCGACCCCACCCCCTGCTGCGCCGACCACACGTAGGCGCAGCGGCGACCGGCCCTTCGCGGCTAAGGGCCGGTCAGGCGGCGCTCGCCGGCGGTGGTGATGACGTACACCTGCCAGTTGTAGTACACGTAGTAGTTCCGCGGATCCCGCTTGATCTGGCGGGCGTGCAGGAGGATGGCGTTCACGTACGCCTGCGACGGGTTGTAGGCGTGCAGCGCCCGCTGATAGTCGCGGGGCGCGCCGCTGGCCTTGAGGTAGTTGGCCGCGGCCATCACCGCGTCGCGCGGGTCGTGCACGTCGCCGCCCATCCCGTACGCCCTCCAGGTCGCCGGCATGAACTGCATGGGCCCCTGGGCACCCACGTGGCTGGCCGACTTCACCCGGCCGAACTTCGTCTCCGCGAGCATCACCGCCGCCAGCACCTCCCACTCCACCCCGAACCGGCGCTCGGCCTTCTTGAAGTGCCTGAGCAGCTCGGCGGCCGGCCGGGCGGGCTGGACCTTGAACGGCGTCGACGGCTTGATCGGGTGGGCCAGGGCCAGGAGCTCGCGGATGGCGCGCGTGTTGTCCTTGGCCTGGGCGGCCAGGCCCTTCGGCAGGCGGGCGAAGGCCCGGGCGGCGAGCTTGGGATGGCGGGCGGCGTAACGGTATATGCGCTGGTGGTGGAGGGCCAGGAGCTCGACATCGGCCGGTGGCTTGCCGTTCTTGCCCTTCCAGGCGTCGATGGCGTCGTTGAGCGCGGCGGTGGTCTCCTTCAGGGCTGAGGCGAGCCTCGCGGCGTTCGCGGGGATCTTCTCGTCGGGGCCGGGGAGCGTCCGGCTCGGCGTGGGTGTCGCGGTGCTGGTAGGGGCCGCCAGCGGCTGGCGCGCGGGGGCGTTCCGGACGGGCGCCGCGTTTCCGCAGGCCGCCGTCCCTGCCAGGGCCACGGCCGCCAGCGCGGCGAGCGCGCGACCCCGGCCGGTGAGTCGTGGGTGCTTCTGGCGTTCCTCCATGGGGCGCCAACCTACCCGGTTCCGGCCCGCGCCCACCGGCCGCACGGGCGATCCGGCATACGTCCCGCCCCACCCGCAGGCCCACCCGCCGTCCACAACGCACCGCCCACAGGCCCACCCCACCGTCCGAACCCGCACCACGCGCAGGCCGACACCGCCGTCCGAACCCGCACCACGCGCAGGCCGGCACCGCCGTCCGGACCCACCCCATCCGCAGGCCGGCACCGCCGTCCAGACCTGTGCGGCGCGCAGGCCGAGGCGGCGTTCAGACCTCGGCGGCGCGCAGGCGGGCGGAGGCGTCGCCGGTCAGCGGGTCGCCGTGGCCGACGCAGACGAGCGACACGTCGAGCTCCGCCAGGCGGCGGAACGAGCGGGCGGCCGCCTCCCGGTCGGCGTTGAAGACGCCCAGCATGGTATGGCCCCCGGGGTTGGCGACGGTGTCGCCGGCGAACAGCACCCCGTGCTCCGGCAGGTGGAGGGCGATGCTGCCGTCGGTGTGGCCGGGGATGGCGATCACGTGCGCGCCGCCGCCGAAGCCGAGCACCTCCCCGCCGGTCAGCTCGCGATCCACCCGTACGGGCTTCGGCGCGCTCATCGGCGGGAGGGACTCGAACAGCTCCCGCTCCCAGCCGGGCAGGTCGGCGGGGTCGGGAAGCTGCTGGCCGCGCTCGCCGCGCAGGACGGGGGCGTCGGCGGCGTGCGCCATGACGGTGGCGTCCGTGCCGAGCTCGGAGAGGGCCCCCCAGTGGTCGTCGTGGCCGTGGGTGACGATTACGGTGCGCAGGTCGCCGGGCGCGTGGCCGAGGCTTTCGACGGCGGCGAGCAGGTCGGGGCCTGAGCCCGGCTCGCCGGTGTCGATGAGGGTGAGCGCGTCACCATCGCGCCACAGGTATGCCTGGCCGACACCGAACCGGAGAAGGTGCAGGGTCGGCAGTAGTTCTGTCAGCTCCATGTGCGGGAACCTACGCCATCACCCTCACGCCTGTGTCACGTCGGTCCCGTCGGGAGTGAGCACGCCGGTGCGGAGCGGCCGTCACGGGACGCCTCTCCCGCTTCCCGTCCGTGCCGACGCGGGCGGGCCCGCCAGCTCGTCGTGGAAGAAGGCGCGTACGGCGTCCAGGACGTCGAACCCGTTGTGGGCCGCGCCGGGCACCACGTCGAACCGCACCGGGATGCCCGCCGCCTCGAAGCTGCGGCGCAGGCTCTCCAGCCGGTCGATGCGGTTGGCCCCGGCGGCGTCGGCGCCCTCGACCCACAGCTCGTCCCGCTCGGTGACGGTGATCTCCCACGTGTCGGTGTCGTCCGCGCCGACGACCATCTGCACGGCGACCCCGCGCATGGCGTCGATGTCGAGCCGCACGCCGAACTCCTCGCTCACGCCCCCGGTGCCCGCCCACCACGGCCAGCGCGGGTCGAGCAGGGTGACCAGGCCCGGCGCGCCGATCGAGGCCGCGCGCAGCCGCTCAGGATGCAGGTAGAGGAAGCGGTGCACGAACTGGCCGCCACCGGAGAAGCCGTGCATGAGCAGGCGCGAGGCGTCGACCCGGTACTTGGCGGCGACCTCGTCCACCATCGACAGCAGGATCCGGTCGAACCTGATGCCCCCGTACCTGATGAACTTGTAGTCGTGCAGCTCGGTGCGGCGGCCGAGGCCGGCGGGGAACAACGGCGCCAGCACGATGCAGTCGTGCTCGTCGCAGAAGGCGGCGAACCGGTCGCGGTACTCGCTCGCCGTGCGGTCGGTGCCGTGCACGGCCACGATGAGGTCGTACCGTCCTGTCCCGGTCTCGTCGTAGTCCTCCGGGACGTACAGGCAGTAGGAGAAACGCGGGTCCAGCTCGCAGGCGAAGAAGGGGGTGCGGCCGAGGTCGTAGTAACCGAGGTCGATCCCGTGGCGGCGGCTCACAGGGCCGGCCGCCAGGATTCGCCGGCGTACCAGGGCAGGGCCGCCGTCACCGCCGCCCCCACCTCGAAGGTGGTGTGGTCGTCGTACGGCCGGCCCACCACCTGCACGCCGGTGGGCACGCCCCGCGCCGAGCGGCCGGACGGCACGCCGAGCACGGGGCAGCGGCTGGCGAGGTTGAACGGCACCGTCAGCGGGGCCTCCAGGTTGTGGTCGAGCCTCACCCCGTCCACCACCAGCGGCGTCTCCACGTAGTCCTCTCCCGCCAGGAAGGCGGGGGTGCCGGAGGCGGGGCAGATGAGCGCGTCGAAACGTGCGAAGAGGCGGGCCAGGTCGGCGTGGACCTGGCTCTCGATCTTCAGCGCGCCGTAGAAGCCCAGCTCGGCGGCGGCTTTGAGACTGCGGTCCAGGAAATCGCGTACGTAACGGGTGACGCCGTCGCCGTGCGCGGCCATCTCCTCGGCGATGATGGGCCCGAAGATGGCGCCGTAGTGGGCCCAGGCCGCGCGCATGATGTCGGCGCGGCGCCACGGCAGCTCCACCTCCTCGACGACGGCGCCCGCCTCGGTCAGCGCCGAGACCGCGTCCCAGGTGGCGGCGGCGACGTCCGGTTCGACGGGGTAGTCGCCGAGGTGCACGCAGACGGCCACGCGCCGCCCCTTGAGCGAGCCCTGGTACGCCGGGATGGGCGGGGGCGCGGGCACCGACACGGGGTCGCGCGGGTCGTGCCCGGCGATCACGTTCTGCAGCAGCGCGCAGTCGGCCACGGTCCTCGCCATCGGCCCGTCGTGGCAGTAGTGGTCGAGGTTGTACGGCGGCAGCGCGGGCACCCTGCCGTACGGCGGCTTGAACCCGACCACGCCGTTGAACGAGGCCGGGATGCGGATCGAGCCACCGATGTCGGAGCCGGTCGCGAGCATCGCGGTGCCCGCCGCCAGGGCCGCCCCCGAGCCGCCTGACGAGCCGCCGGAGGAGTGCTCGAGGCTCCACGGGTTGCGGGTGACGCCCCACAGGTCGCTGTGGGTGAAACCGGCCGCGCAGAACTCCGGGGTGGTGGTCCTGGCGTGCACGATGCCGCCGGCCGCGACGATCCGTTCGACGATGGGATGGGTGACGTCGGCGACGTTGTCGCGCAGCAGCATCGAGCCGTCGCGCAGCGGGTGCCCGGCGATGGGCTGCTCCTCCTTGAGGGCGACCGGCAGCCCTTCCAGTGGCCTGGCCGTGCCGCGCGCGTACCGGTCGGCGGCCTTCCTGGCCTGGTCCATGGCCTGGTCGAACCACCGTTCCGCGAACGCGTTCACGCTCGGCTCGATGCTCTCGGCCCGTTCGACGACGGCGGTGAGCAGTTCGACGGGGGACAGCGTACGGGCGGCGTAGGCCGCCAGCGTGTCCGTCGCCGTCATGTAGGCCAGCTCGGCCGATCGGGCGGGCTCGGTCATGAGGCCTCCTTGAGGTCGTAGACGGCGTAGCCGCCGCGGTCGGGCGGGCCCGAGCAGACGTGCAGGCGGCGGGCGCGGACTTCGGCGACCGTGGAGACCACGGTCGCGACGTTCAGCTCGGGGGCGTCGGCGGCGTGATGGCACAGGGCGTCGGGCGCGCCGTGCCGGTCGGCCAGGACGGCGGCCAGCTCCTCGGGTCCCGCGTGCGGCCCCGCGGCGGCGAGCAGCGCGTCGAGCCTGGCCTGGCGGGCGCGCGAGTTGCGCAGCCAGGGCTGCGGGGCGTTCTCGCGGGCGGCCAGCTCGCTGAGGAAGTGGTTGGTGTGGGTGAGGACTCCACCGGACGGCTCGATCATGCCCACGCCGTCCGGGGTGGTCTCCAGGTCGAGCGCGCCCCCCTCGTCGGCGATGAGCAGGTTGCGCGGGCCCGACCTGGGCACCGCCGCGACCGCGTCGGCCGCGCGGAACCGGTCCCGCTCCCCCAGGGCGAGCC
The DNA here is from genome assembly GCF_004348685.1 of Nonomuraea deserti. Taxonomy (GTDB): domain Bacteria; phylum Actinomycetota; class Actinomycetes; order Streptosporangiales; family Streptosporangiaceae; genus Nonomuraea; species Nonomuraea deserti. Next base: position 43,712 of record NZ_SMKO01000042.1, read on the forward strand.
GGGTCAGCAGGTAGCGCGGCACGCCCACACGCCACTGGTCCGCACGCAGGAAGTTGCCGAACACGGCGACACCCGCGTCGTTCATCCCGTGGTGGCCGAGTTGCCCGGCCGGGGTGACGGTGATCAGGGCGGGCCCGGCGGCCGGCCGCCTGCGCAGCACCACGAACAGCGGGCCCACCTCGGCCGGGAGGTCGGCGTTCTGCGCGGCGATCGGGCCGTCCCGGCGGGCGGAGCCGACCAGGGCCAGCGAGCTGCACTCGGGTGCGGCGGTGTTCCAGCCGGTCAGCTCGGCGCGCAGCTGCAGGATCCAGCCGTCGGCCGCGCTCAGCCCTGCCCCCTCGCCGACGCCGTCCACCTCGGCGGCCAGCTCCGGCGCGAGAGTCCCGGTGGCGGCCCTGGTGGCGGCCCGGAACTCCATGGCCCGGGTCCTGGCGGCCTCGAGACCGAGACCGCTGACGATCAGCTCGTGATGCCGCAGGACGAGCGGGCGCGCGGCCTCGCCGTACGCGCGGCCCGCGGCCCGGCCGTCGCCGGGGATGTCGATCTCCGTCAACCGGACGGGAGGGCTCACCCGTCCACCTCCTTCATGATCGTTCATGGCTTCCTCGCCGCGCGGTGAGCGACGGCACGGCGGCGACCAGCTCGCGGGTGTACTTATGCCGGGGGTCGGTGTAGATCTGCTCGGCGGGTCCCAGCTCGACCAGCTCGCCGCCGCGCATCACGCCGATCCGGTCGGCGACCAGCCGGACGACGGCCAGGTCGTGGGAGATGAACACGCAGCCGAACCCGGTGGCCTCGCGCAGCCCGGCGAGCAGGTCGAGAATCTGGGCCTGCGTGGAGACGTCCAGGGCGGAGACCGGCTCGTCGCAGATCAGCACGCGCGGGCCGCAGGCGATGGCGCGGGCGATGGCGATGCGCTGGCGCTGGCCGCCGGAGAACGCGCGCGGCAGCCGGTCGGCGTGCTCCGGGCGGAGCCCGACCTGCCGGAGCAGCTCGGCGACCCGGTCACGGCGGGCCGCGGCGTCCAGGCCGGTGTGCAGCAGGAGGGGCTCGGCGATGCTCGCTCCTACGCGCGTGGCCGGGTTGAGCGAGCCGAGCGGGTCCTGGAAGACCATCTGCAGGTCCTTGCGGCGGGCCCGCAGGGCGCGGCCGCGCAGGCGGGCCAGGTCGTCCCCGTCGAGCAACACCTGGCCGCGGTCGGGACGCAGCAGGCCGACGAGCATGCGCGCGGTCGTGGACTTGCCCGAGCCGCTCTCGCCGACGATGGCCAGCGTCTCTCCCGCGCCCACCGCGAACGACACGTCTCGCACGGCGGGCCGCCGGCCGAACGTCTTCACCAGGCCGCGGGCCTCCAGCAGACCCCCGGCCCGCTGCTCCTGCCCGCTCGCCCCGCCTCCACGGGCCTGCTCAGCACCGCTCACGGTGTCGCCCCCCGGGCCTGCTCAGCACCGCTCACGATGCCGCCCCCACGGGCCTGCTCTGACGGCTCATGGTGTCGCCTCCGCCGGTTCGCGGAGCTCCTGGAGTTCGCGGAGCTCGGCGCTGCGGGCGCAGCGCACGCTCCGGGAGCCCGACCTGACGAGCTCGATCGGGGCGGTGTCGCACGCGTCCGGCAGGGCGTGGGCGCAGCGGGAGCTGAACGCGCAGCCGGGCGGCGGCTCCCCGGGGGCGGGGACGGTGCCGAGGATGGCCTGCGGTTTGCGTCCGCGCATGGCGTTCTCCGGCGCGGCGGCCAGGAGCGCCGACGTGTACGGGTGGGCGGGATCGTCGAACACCTCGCCCACGGCGCCTGCCTCCACGAGCCGGCCCGCGTACATGACCGCGAGCCTGTGGCAGGTGCCGGCGACCACGCCGAGGTCGTGGGTGACCAGCAGCATGGCCATGCCGAGCTCGTCCTGCATCCGGACGAGCAGGTCGAGGATCTGCGCCTGGATGGTCACGTCGAGCGCGGTGGTCGGCTCGTCGGCGATGAGGACGGCGGGCTCGCAGGCCAGCGCCATGGCGATCACCGCGCGCTGCCGCATGCCGCCGCTGAACGTGTGCGGGTGGTCGCCCGCGCGCCTGCCCGGCTCCTTGATGCCGACGGCGCCGAGCAGGTCCACGGCCTGCCGGGCGGCGGGGGCGCGGCCCATGCCGAGGTGGCGCCTGAGCACCTCCGCGATCTGCTCACCCACGGTGATGGACGGGTTGAGGCTGGCCATGGGGTCCTGGAACACCATGGCGACGCGCCGGCCGCGGACGTCGGCCAGCGTGCGGCTGCCGGCCGTCACGAGGTCGAGGGGCGACGGGTCGCCGGGCTCCAGCAGGCGCACCGAACCCGCGGTGACGGCGACGCCGCGCGGCAGGAGCCCGAGCAGGGCCAGGGCGGTCATCGACTTGCCCGAGCCGGATTCGCCCACCAGCGCCAGCGCCTCGCCCGCGCGCAGCCGGAAGGACACGTCGTGCACGAGGGGGACCGGGCCGGCCGCGATCGACAGGCCGTCCACCTCCAGCACCTGTTCCGCAGTCATGAGGGCTCCCGGTCCCGGCGGGCCAGCGCGTCGCGCAGCCCGTCGCCTACGGTGTTGAACGCGAGCACCGCCACCAGGATCACCAGGCCGGGCAGGACGACCAGCATGGGTTCCTGTTCGAGGTAGCGTACGGCCCGCTTGAGCATGGATCCCCAGCTCGCGAGCGGGGGCTGCACGCCCAGGCCGAGGAAGCTGAGGCTCGCCTCGGCGAGGATGGCGTAGCCGAAGGTGAGGAAGACCTTGACGATCAGCGGCGTGCCGACGTTGGGGAGGACGTGCCGCCACAGGATCCGGGTGGTGGAGCAGCCGGTGGTGATCGCGGCCTGGATGTACGTCTGGCCGCGCACGGTCATGGTGGCCCCCCGGGCCACCCGGTAGAAGCCGGGCGCGTAGACGACGCCGACGGCGATCATCGCGTTCGTCAGGCTGGGTCCGAGGGCCGTGGCGATGGCGATGGCCAGCACCAGGCCGGGGATCGACAGCAGGGCGTCGGCGACGCGTGACAGCACGAGGTCGGCGCCGCGTCCGAGGTAGCCGGCGAGCAGGCCGAGCGGCACCCCGCAGACCGTGGCCACGCTCACCGCCAGCAGCGAGGCGCCGAGCGAGACCCGGGTGCCGTGCAGCAGCCTGCTGAGCACGTCGCGGCCCGATTCGTCGGTGCCCAGCCAGTGCGCGGCGCTGGGGCCCTCCAGCCGGTGCAGCAGGTCCTGGTCCACCGGGTCGTGCGGCGCGATGAGCGGCGCCGCGAGCGCCACCAGGGTGAGGACGACCAGCACGCCGAGGGCGAGGGCGACGTCCCGGCGGCCGGCCAGCCGCCGTCCGAGGGTGTCGCGCCGCGCGGCCGTGATCGCGGTCATGCGGCCACTCCTGTCTCCTGCCCCGGGGTGAGCCACCGGTACGCCAGGTCGACCGCCAGGTTGGCGGCCACCACGACGACGGTGCTGGTGATCACGATGCCCTGCAGGACGGGCAGGTCCTGGCGGGTCACGGTGGACTCGGCGAGCGTGCCGAGCCCGGGCAGCCCGAACACGGCCTCCACCACCACCGCGCCGCCGAGCAGCTGGCCGGTCTCCAGCCCGAGCACGGTCACGAACGGCACCGCCGCGTTGCGCACGGCGTGCTTGCGCAGCACCGTGAGCGGCAGCAGCCCTTTCGCCCTGGCGGTGCGGACGTAGTCGGTGTCGAGCACGTCGGCGAGGGCCGCCCTGAGCTGGCGGGTCTGTTCGACGGCGGCGGCGACGCCCAGCGTCACGGCGGGCAGGGCGAGGTGCGCGGCGAAGGCTCCGGCGCCGTCGGTGAGCGGCCGGAAGCCGGTGGCGGGGAAGGCGGGCACGGTGAGCGCCAGCGCCAGGATCAGCATCAGTCCCAGCCAGAACGACGGGGTGGCGACGGCGAGCGCGGTGCCGGAGGAGATCACCCGGTCGAGCCGCCCGCCGGGTCGCAGCGCGGCGAGCGTCCCGAGCGGCAGCGAGATCAGCACCGCCACCGCCATGGCGGCCACGGCGAGGGAGAGCGTCACGGGCAGCCGTTCGAGGAGGATCTCGGTGACCGGCTGGGAGTTGTAGAGGGAGGTGCCGAGGTCGCCGGTGACGGCGGCCGCCGCCCAGCTCAGGTAGCGCACGGCCACGGGCTGGTCGAGGCCCAGCCCGGTGCGTACGGCGGCGATCTCCTCGCGGGTGGCGTGCTCGCCGGCGATGTGGATGGCGGGGTCGCCGGGGATCAGCAGGGACAGCCCGAACGTGATCACGGACACGACGAAGAGCACCACGACGGCCCCCGCCAGCCGTTTGAGCAGAAATATCGCCATAAGTCAGCCCATACCGACGACGCGGATGTCGTCGTACCCGGTGAGCAGCTTGTCGAAGTCGCGCACCTTGTCGTTGACCGCGTAGTACAGCTTGCGGTTGCAGATCGGCACGTTGTACGCGTGCTCGGCGGCGACCTTGGCGATCTCCCGGTATCCGGCCTGCTGCGCGGCCCGGTCGGTCGCGGCCGCGGTCTCCCCCGCGAGTTCCTCGATCCGCTCCACGGTGAGGTCGCCCGGGTTGTTGAGCCCGCCCTTCAGGTAGTCCTGCTGGGTGATGAGCCGGGGGTCGGGGCCGGCCACGCCGATCTGGCTGACCAGGGCGTCGGCCTCACCGCGGTTCTGGTAGAGGTCGATGGACTGGTCGGCGCTCATGGGCCGCAGCTTCATGTCGACGCCGATCTGCTTGAACTGGTCCTGGATGGCCTCGCCGAGCTGCACGAACGCGGTGTTGTCCCACACCAGCGCGGTGAAGGAGAACCCGTTCTGCAGCCCCGCGGCGGCCAGCAGCCGCTTGGCCTCGGCCGGGTCGTAGGGGTAGGCGTTCGCGAGCGAGGGCTCGTGCGCCCAGTGCCCGGCCGGGGCCGCCTGGACGGTCGGCTCGCAGGAGCCGAGCAGCAGCTTCTCGGTGATCGTCCTGCGGTCGACGGCGTGGTTGAGCGCCTGGCGCACCCGCTGGTCGCCGAACTTCGAGCGGCCGGTGTTGAGGTTGAGCTGGTAGACGAGCCCGGTCAGGAACTCCTCCACCTTCAGGTCGGCGTCGCGCGCGGTGCCGGCCTGCTCGGGACGGATGAGCGTGGCGTCGTACTGGCCCGAGCGCACGCCGTTCAGCCGGGTGTCGTCGTCGTTGACGAACGACATCTCCAGGCCCTTGAGCCGCTGGGAGCTCTTGTCGTAGTAGCCGGAGAAGGGCTCGTAGACGACGCGGTCGTCCCTGCGGTAGTCGGTGACCTGGTAGGGGCCCGAGCCCACCGGTTTCCTGTCGAGGTCGGGGTTGTCGAACGCCTTGGGGCTGATCAGCGCGCCGCCCCGGTGGGCCAGGGCGTTGAGGAGATCCTCCTCCGATCCGGTGAAGCGGACGGCCAGCTCGCCGTCCTCGACCTCGACCTTTGCGATCATCCTCAGCAGCGGCTTGGCGGTGCTGCCCTGGGCCGTCATCGCGCGTTCCAGGTTGGCGCGCACGGCCTCGGCGTCCAGCCGGGTGCCGTCGTGGAACGTCGCGCCGGAGCGCAGCGTGAAGATCTCCTTCCCGCCCTTCTTCCGCCACGACTCCGCGATCATGGGGGCGATCTCGCCCTCGGGCGTGATCGTGACGAGGCGGTCGTAGACGGGCAGGACGTAGAGCTCGTCCCAGGCCGTGGACGCCTTGTGCGGGTCGAGGGTGGAGGGGAACGCGGTGTAGGCGAAGCGCAGCACTCCGGCTCCGCTCCGGGTGGACGGGGCTCGTTCGCCGCCGCCCTGGGCGCAGCCCGCGCTCAGGACGGCGATCACGGCCAGGGAGGCCGCGAGAACGCGACCGGTCATACGAGACATGTGTGTCTCCTTACGGATGCATCTCCTCCCAGCACGCGCGGCTGAGATGGGCAATGTGGACCCTCGCCCCCGAAAACCCCGGCAGCCCGTCGGGCAGGACCGCGGGAAGCTCGTCCGTGTAGACCGCGAGCACGTAGCGCGGCCCGTCGTCGCCGAAGAAGACGCCGCCGTCGCTGACGTCCCGCCAGCCGGCGCCGCTCTTGTGCGCGATCTTGGTCTTGTACGGCAGGAACGCCGGCAGCGCGTCCCTGAACTGCTGGCGGCAGAGCACGTCCAGCGCGAACGAGCAGAGCTCGGGCGGGCATCCGAGCAGCCGGTTCGCCTCGCCGCCCGTGCCGCCGCCGGCCGCTGAGCCGCGGACGATCAGCTCCAGCAGCCGGGCCTGGTCTCCGGGCGTCGTCACGTTGCTCGCGTCGACCGGATGGTCGGGGGCCAGCTCCGGGATCAGCGCGTGACGGTGCCGCGTGCCGTCGAGGCCGGCCGCCGCGCACAGGTCGTTCACGGCGTCGAGGCCTACCAGGTCGAGGACATGGGCGGTGGACAGGTTGTCGCTCTGAATGATCATCAGGGTGACGGCGTCGCGTAACGACAGGCTCAGCCCCGGATCGAGGTGCTGCAGGAGCCCGGTGAACACGCGGTCGCGGTAGCGGCCGTCGATGGTCACGCGGGCGTCCAGGTCGAGCTCGCCCCTGTGCACGGCGCGCAGCGCCGCCATCATGACGGCGACCTTACGGGTGCTGGCCGCCGGGAACGCCCGCGTGCCGTGCCGGTCCGCCCGCATCCCCTCGGCCCTGCCGCCGTCCGGCAGTCCGATGAGGCACCAGCCGGTGACGTACGGCTGCGCGTCGCACAACGCGTTCAGCCGGCGGACGGCCCGTGCGAACCGGGACGTGCTCGAATGCATGCCGGCGACTCTATGCAAAATCGATTTGGCACCACAAGACCTGGCGCCTAAACGATTTGGCACCGATGGCCTTAGGCTGACCCCATGCAGCCGTCAAGACCCCGGCCGCGGATCCGCGATGTCGCGCGGGCCGCAGGGGTGTCCGAGACCACGGTCTCCCACGTGCTCAACAACAAGGGCCGGGTCGAAGCGGCGACCAGGGCCCGGGTGGCGGAGGTGGCCGAGCGGCTCGGCTACCGGCCCAACAGCAACGCGCGCGGGCTGCGCTCGGGCCGGGCGGACACGATCGCGCTGCTGATGCCGATCGTCGATCTCGACGCCACCCACCACATCCTGGCCGTCGACTTCTACCTGTCGCTGACCATGAACGTGGTCGAGGCCGCGTTCGAGCGCGACCAAGCCTTGCTCCAGCTGCCGCCGCTGCGCCGCCTCGACGACCTGCGCCGGTTCGGCATCGACGGCGGGATCGTCGTCGACCCGCTGCCCTCCGACCCGCGGGTGGCCATGTTCGACCGGCTCGGCCTGCCGGTGGTCACGATCGGCCGCGACATCGCTCATCCCGGGGACCACTGGTGGGTCGCCGCCGACAGCGCGGCCGGCACGCTGACCGTGCTCGACCACCTGGCCGCCGCCGGAGCGCGCCGGGTCGCGATGTTGTCGGTGGACATCGAATGGTCGTGGTTCGCCGACGCCGAACGGGCGTACGCGGAGTGGACGGCGCGCCACGGCCGCCCTCCCATGCTGGTGCGGGCGCGACCCGACAAGCTCGACAGCAGCGCGGCGGAGGCGGCGGGACGGCTGCTCGACCTGGAGCCGGACGCCGTCTACGTGCCGCCGCAGTGGCTGGCCACCGGCCTGCTGCGCGCCACCAGGGAGCGCGGCCTGAGCGTCCCCGGAGACCTGCTCGTGTCCGTGGGGGTCGACAGCCACCAGGCGCGCACCAGCGAGCCGGCACTCACGGCCGTCGACCTGGATCCGGCCAGGACCGCGCGGGAGGCGGTCGACCTGCTGATCAGCCGGATCGAGGGACGCCCGCCGCAGGCGCCCCGCGTCATCCCGATCACCCTGCTCCCCCGGCGGTCCACGGCGGCGATCACGCGAAGGGCATGAGGAAGTCCTCCGGCCGCAGCGCCCGCGCCACGACACGGACGTCGCCGATCCAGCCGTAGTAGCCCTGACCGTACCTCAGCGCGAACTGGGTGCCGCCGATGGCGAACGGCCGGCCCAGCGTGGTGATGCCCCGCGAGCGTTGTGACGGGTTGCGGGCGATCCTGGAGCCGTCCACGTAGATCACCGTCCTGCGGGAGTCGTTGACGACCGCGACGTGGGTCCAGCGGCCGACCGGTAACGCGTGGCTCCACGACGTCGGGTCGGCGTCACGGCCGGTCGGGTAGACGACGTACTGCAGGAACCGCTCGGGCGACAGGTTGAGACTGCACGTGGGCTCGTCGGGCGACCAGCCGCTGGTCTTTCCGGCGTCGCCGCTGCGGCCCTCCCAGTTCAGGACGCCCATCCAGGCGTGGTCGCCCTCGAACGGGTCGGGCAGCCGGATGAAGGCCTCGATCGTGTAGCCGGACGTGAACGTCATGCCGTTGACCGGCGCGCCGGGGCCGGACCGCAGGACCGCGCCCCGGTCGGGGTTCTTGCCGCCGTCGAAGCGCAGGCTGGCGTGCGCGGGCTGGCCCTCGTGGTGCTCGGCCGACCACGTGAGCGTCTCGGGCGCGCTGTCGTGCAGCAGCTCCATGGTCAGGTCGTTGCCGCCCCCCGCGAGGTCGCGGACCACCGTCCCGGCCCGGACGACCGCGCCGTCCGTCCCCGCGCCCTCCAGGCCCTCGGCGTCGAACCGCCAGTACGCCACCGTGCCCCTGGGCATGACGTCCCCGGCCGGCCTGGGCGGTGGAGGGGTGCGCGGGGCGAAGCCGGCGAAACGCTCGTCGAAGTCGACGTCGATGCTGAAGCGGTCGGCGGGGCCGGTCAGCTCCAGGTTCTCCGCCTCCAGCGGCGAACGCTCGCCGGGGTCGCGCGACAGCAGCCACGGCGACAGCGTCTCCACGTCGATCACGTTGCGGACCAGGTCGAAGGCGTAGAGCCGGACCATGCCCGCGCCGCCGTAGTAGCGGTCCTGGTAGTTGGCGATGTGCACGTGCACGTCGTGGCCCTTGTCGTTCCTCAGCACCGTGCGGCCGGGCGGCCAGTAGTGGCCGTTGAGCGTCAGGAAGATCTGGTCGTTGCGCCTGATGAGGGCGTCCCACAACCGCTGCCCGAACTCCGACAGCGCCGCCGTCCCGTCCCCCTCCGGCCAGGCCAGGTCGTGGGTGGTGAGGATGACCGGCAGGCTCCGGTGGGCGTCGATGACGCCCTGGGCCCACTGGATCCCCCGGTCGGAGACCCGCCAGTCGAGCGCGAGCACCACCCACGACCGGCCGCCCGCCGCCAGCACGTGGTAGCTGTTGTAGCCGTCGGGCGACGCCCCGCCGAACGTCGGCATCCCGGCGTACCTGCGCGGGCCGAACTCCCGCAGGTAAACGCTCTCGCCGCGCTGGTCGTCGGTGCCGGAGTCCACGTCGTGGTTGCCGGCCAGGACGCTGTAGGGCAGCCTGCCGTCCAGCGTCGCGAACGCCTGGCCGGCCAGTCCGATCTCGTGCTCGCTGCCGTGCTCGGTGACGTCGCCGAGGTGCGTCATGAACGCGATGTTCCTGCTCTCGCGCTCGCCGGTGAGGAAGCGGAATGTCTGGCGCAGGGGTGCGGGGTCGGAGCTGTCCTCGTCGAAGAGGTACTGCGTGTCGGGCAGCACGCCGATCGTGAACCGGGGGTCGTCCCGGTCGAACCGGTGGCCGCCGGCCGCCGCGCGCGCGGGGGCCGGGGTACCGGCCAGGACGGACGCCGGCACGGCGGGTGCGGCGACGGCCGCCCGCAGCAACGTCCGGCGGCCGAGGAAGGGATGAGGCATGGGCAGCACCGTGATCTCCGTACGTGGCGTGGTGGTTGTGGAGGCGGTAACGCACGCCCTCGGCGGGCGGAACATTCGGGGCGGACACGATCGGCGGCGGGACACGTCGTTTCCCGGGCACCGGTTCTTCGTTGAGGGGGCGTTATAGCCATATTGTGTGGATCGTTCAGAGAGATCGAGCAAAGGGGCGGGATGCCGGAGATACGCCCGCTCCGGCCGGACGATCCGCAGCACATCGGCGGCTACCGGCTGCTCGGCGTGCTCGGCACCGGCGGGCAGGGAGTGGTCTACCGGGGCGCCCGCGACCCGGGACCCGACGTCGCCATCAAGGTGCTGCACAGCCACCTGAGCCACGACGGCGGCGCCACCGCCGACTTCATGCGCGAGGTGGAGGCGGCGCGGCGGGTGGCCGCGTTCTGCACGGCGGCGGTGCTGGACGTCGGCATGCTGGGCGAGCGGCCGTACATCGTGAGCGAGTACGTCCCCGGCGACACGCTGCAGGCGGTCGTCCGCTCCCACGGGCCGCGCGCCGGCGGGGCGCTCGACCGGCTCGCGATCTCCACGTTGACCGCACTGACCGCCATCCACCAGGCCGGGATCGTCCACCGGGACTTGAAGCCGGGCAACGTCCTGATGGGTCCTGACGGGCCGATCGTCATCGACTTCGGGATCGCCAAGGCGCTCGACGCCACGACGCACACGTCCGGGCTGGTCGGGACTCCTGCGTACATGTCGCCCGAGCAGTTCGGGGGCGAGCGGGTGGGGCCGGCGTCGGACGTGTTCAGCTGGGCGGGCACGATCGTGTTCGCGGCCACGGGACGCACGCCCTTCGCGGGCACGACGGTGGCCGCCGTCGTCAACAGCGTGATCAACGGCGTGCCGGATCTCTCGGGCGTGCCGGGGCACCTGCTGCCGCTGATCGAGACGTGCCTGTCCAAAGACCCCGCCTCCCGGCCCACCCCCACCGACCTGCTGCAGGACATCATCCGGCGGACGAACCCCGCGGGCGGGCCGCCCTCCACAACACCAGACCCACGAGAAGGGCGGTCGCCGGCCTGCGCGGCACCCCCCGCGCAGGGCGACAGCGTGCCGCCCCCGCCACGCCACGGAGCGGCGCCCGCGCCAGGCCACGGGACCCCCGCACCGGGCGACCCGCCGCCGCCCCCGCCGCGTCACAGGGCGGCACCCGCACCGGGCCACGGGGGCGCCACGCCACCGGTCCCGCCGCAGGACAAAAGGACATCTGCCCCGGAACGCAGAGGAGCGCCCCCGCCGCACGACAACGCGACATCCGCACCGGAAGATAGGAGGCCGCTCCCACCGCGCAAAAGCGCGACGCCGACGCCGGGCGACACACCGCCGCCCACGCCGCGTCACGGGGCGGCGCCCGCGTCCGGAAGCGGGGCGGGGTCCGCGCCCGGAAGCGGGGTGGTGCCTGCGTCGGACGCCGGGGTGGTGGACGGGAGTGGGCGGTCGCCGGAGGGGGACACCGCGCCGCGCCGGAACAGGGCGCTCAGCCGCCGGGTCGTGATCGGCGGGGTGGCCGCGGCTGCCGCGGCAGGGGTGTCCGCGTTCGCCGTGTTACGACCCGGCCGCGCCTTCCTCGATCCCGGCCGCACACCGCTCCAGCCAGGCGGCGAGCGCACGGACCATCCCGGCCAGGGCGTCTCCTCGTCCGCCTCGCCGCGAGCAACCGGCACCGGCACTCCAGCACCCACCCCCGCGCCCACGCCGGCCGCTTCGGCCGAGCCGTTCGGCACGACGGTCAGGGGTCCCGTGCCGCTGCCCTCGAGGTCGGGCGAGCCGGTGTCCGTCGCCGCCGCGGAGGCGACGGTCGTGTGCGCCACCACAACGGGCCGGGTGCTCGCCTGGGACGTGAACGCGGCGGGCGAGGGCGCGGCGGCGGTCACCGCGCTCGGCGACGGCGGAGGCACGGCCACCTCGGTGGCCGCCGGCCGCGTGGGCGGCCGGCGGGTGGTGGCCTCCGGGCACGCCGACGGCAGGATGCGGCTGTGGAGCCTGACGGGCGAGAGCCTGGCCGACCACCGGGCCGGCGACCCGGTCATCTGTCACTAAAAAACAAATGACGCTGCCGACGACTAGTC
>NZ_SMKO01000430.1 GCF_004348685.1 Nonomuraea deserti
GGGGCGGGCGGAGCGGCCGTCGTACCTGCTGGTCGAGGGCGGCGAGGTCGTGTGCCGCGACGCCGGTGACCTGTGGGGGCTGGGCGTCGCCGCCACGACGGACGCCCTGCGCGCCAGGCACGGCGCGACGGCCCAGGTGGCGGCCATCGGGCCCGCCGGGGAGAACCTCGTCAGGTACGCGAGCGTGGTCACCGGCCACGCCCATCCCGCCGGACGGTACGGCCTGGGCGCGGTCTTCGGCGCCAAGAACCTCAAGGCGGTCGTGTGCGCGGGCGACGTTCCCGCGCCGGTCGCCGACTCTGGCACGATCGCCGCGCTGACGGCCTTCTACCGGGAGTCGCTGGCCACGAACCCGCTGGCGGCGCTGCAGGCGGGTGAGCCGGGGTTCGCCGGGTGGGCGGGCGATCCTCTCGATCCCGGCTACGCGTCCGTGCGCAACTTCTCGGTGCCGGGGGCGGGCGGGCTGCGCCTCCCGGCCGTCCGCGACTACGACGGGCGGGCGGTGTCGACCACGGGCGCGTGCCCGGGGTGCCCGAACGACTGCCTCAAGGTGTACGCCCCGCCCGGACCGGCCGAGCGGCGCTCCGGCGGGCTCGGGCAGGAGGCGTTCCTGTCGCTCGGGTGGAACCTGGGCATCGACGACCTGGACGCCGTGCTCGCCGCGAACGCCCTCTGCAACGACCTCGGCCTCGACCCCGTCTCGCTCGGCGGAACGCTCGCCTTCGCGATGGAGTGCGCGGCGCGCGGCCTGCTGCCCGGCGGGCCGGCGTTCGGCGACGCGGCGGCGCTGCCGGGGCTGATCAGGGATGTTGCCGCCCGTGCCGGCGAGCTGGGCGACCTGCTGGCGGAGGGGTCGGCCAGGGCGGCGGCGCGGG
>NZ_SMKO01000431.1 GCF_004348685.1 Nonomuraea deserti
GGGGAACACATCGTGGTGCAGCCGTTGGGCGGCGGGGTGCGGCCGCGCGGGTTCTTCGCCGTGGGGGCGGATGAGGCGTTCTCGCCCGTCACCCACACGGTGATCAACGCGGCGGGCTCCCTGCTCACGCTGGCCATGGAGCAGGGCAGGTCCCAGCTGGAAGCCGAGCGCCGGGTGCGCTCCGCGGTGCTGCGGCTGCTGCTGGAGGGTGCCCGGGAACAGGCGCGTGTGGTGTTGGAGCCGCTCGGCCGTCGGTTGCCCGAGGAACCGTTGGTGGTGCTCGCGACGGGTCCCGAGGCTCTGGACGTGCTGGAGAGGTATGCCTTCGCGGCCCTGCACGACGACACGGACACGTGGGAGGGGGCGCGGCAGCGAGGTGGGAGCCGCTCCCAGGCTCGATCGGCACGCAGCCAGGCGAAAGGGCAGGTGGCCATCACGCTGGTCGCGGCGGGCCCAGTGGACGGCCCGGCGCCGGGTCAGGTGGGCGACGTGCCGGGAGGTTCGGCGGGCGGCGTGCCGGGCGGCTCGGCAAGAGGCTCGGCGGAGGACGTCGCGGTGCGATTGGCGGAGATGGTGGCCCTCGAGGCGGACGCGCCTGTGGGCGTCAGCCTGCCCTGCGTTGACGGCCCGGCGGCCCTGCGAAGCGCCATCGACCAGGCGAGACGAGCTCTGGAGGCAGCGGGGGCAGGCTCAGGACCCAGCAGCGCCGGCAGGGCTGGTAGCGGGTCGGCGTTGGGAAGGCGCGGCGTGGGTCGGGACGGCGGTGGGCCGAGGACCGGAAGGGGTGGCGTGGATCGGGACGGTGGCGGGTCGGGGTCGGGAAGGGGTGGCGTGGGCCGGGACGGTGGCGGGTCGGGGTCGGGACGGGGTGG
>NZ_SMKO01000432.1 GCF_004348685.1 Nonomuraea deserti
GTTCCCAGGTGGGGCCGGGCAGGGGTTGGGAGAGGCGGTCGAGGACGTTGCGGGTGATGCGGGCCAGCGCCGGGTCGTGCAGGGTGTTGCCCCAGTTGATGGTGCCCGCGTTGAAGACGGTGCCCGCGCCGAGGCGGTGCACGCTCATGGTGGCCGCGCCGGCCCTGCCGTAGCGGCGCCAGTGGGCCAGGTCGGCGGTGGCGAGCACGACGAGCGACGGTGGCGCGCCGTCGCGGCCGGACGCCCGGGGAACGCCGTCCACCCAGTCGAGATCGGCGGCGTCCGTCTCGTAGCCGATCGCCCCCCGCCCGAACGTGTCGCCGTCGGCCAGCCCGGCGCCCTCGAACACCCAGTGCCCGGCGAAGCGGACGGTGTAGGACTCCTCGGCCATGACGCGCGAGTCGACCCAGCAGCCGGCGCCGTTCCTGAAGGACAGGCCGGTCAGGATGTTCTCCGGGCGGTTGACGGGCTCGCTGGGCCATTCGACGGTGACGCGGCCCGGGTCGGTGGCGGCCATCGGGTCGGCGACGGCGTCGCGGTAGCAGACCATGGTACGCAGGTCGTCCTCGAAACGGACCTGCCACCAGCAGGTGTTGCCGGAGAAGATGGCGATGTTGCCGCCACGGCGGGCGAACTCCTCGGCCGCGTCCCGCATCTCCCACGACCAGTACTCGTCGTGCCCGTTGACGACCAGCAACCGGTAGCGGCTCAGCAGGCCGAGACCCCCGTGCGAGCCGGACCCCTCGTGCAAGCCGAGGCCCCCACGCGAGCCGGGGTCACGGCGGCCAGGGTCAGGGAGGTCGAGGTCAGGGCGGCCAGGATGAGGGAGGGCGGGGTCATGGCG
>NZ_SMKO01000433.1 GCF_004348685.1 Nonomuraea deserti
GATCACCCGGTCGACGGCCTGGCAGCTGGCGATCTCGCCCTCCTTGAGGCCGACGCCCCACCGTTCCTCGCTGATCGGGTCGTTGAGCAGCCTGAAGCTGCCTGGGGCCTGTTCGGCGTACCCGGCCAGCACCAGGTTGTCGGTGCTCACCGCGTCGAGCTGCCTGTTGAGGAGCTTGTGCACGCAGTCGGAGTAGTTGGCCGCGGGCACGAGGATGGCCGGCAGGTCCAGCTTGCCGTCCGGCGGCGGGTCGACGATGCGCCGGTACGAGTTGGAGCCCTTGGCCAGGCAGATGCGCTGGCCCGCCAGGTCGCTCGTCTTCCGGATGTCGGTGTCGTCGGCGCGGACCATGGTGTCCTGGTGGGCGAGCACGTACGGGCCCGCGAACGTCACCCGGGGCCTGCGCGACAGGGTGATGGAGTAGGAGGCGACGACCATGTCGACGGTGCCGTTCTGGAGCAGCGCCTCGCGGGCGGAGGAGGGGGCCTCGCGCCACGTGATGCGTACGTTTTTGCCGTCCGCGAGGTGGCGGACGATGTAGCGGGCGACGTCGACGTCGAAACCTTCGGGGGCGCCGGGCCCGGTCTTCAGGCCCACGCCCGGTTGATCCCACTTGGTGCCGACAGTGACTGTGCGGCCCTCTCTGATCTTCTCTGCGACGGTGGAGTATGTGTCGTTTCCGCCGCACGCCGCCAGGCATACGGCCATGGCCGCAGCTGCGAGCGCCGCCCCACGCATGGTCACCCCGATCATCTCCTGTAAGGAGGAGCTTGTCGGCTGAATAACGCGCGCAGGCCGGTCTTTCAACGCCTCCAACGGAGAAGTGGGACTTTCTTGGGGATT
>NZ_SMKO01000434.1 GCF_004348685.1 Nonomuraea deserti
AGCATCCACAGACCCATCGCGACGAGGCTCACGGCGTGCACCGGCATCAACACGCCTTCGTACCCCGACGGCTGAACGTCCTGAGGGGTGTCGGCGCCGATCAGCGCGACCCCGCGTTCGTGCAGCCACGGCAGGCAGGACGCGTGCCAGCCGGCCTGCGTGAAACCGCCGCTCTCGCCGGCCTCGTGCCGGGCGCGGCCGTAGCCGGTGCGCAGGAGCACGGCGTCGCCGGGTCGTACCCGTACGCCCTGGCGGCGCTCGGCCTCCTCGAGATCGTCGGGAAACACGCCCTGCCCCGGTTCCAGCCAGGGCACGTCGCGGACCCTCGCAACGTCCAGCAGGACGCCACGCGTGATGATCCCGTTCGCCGCCGCCGTGACGGCCGCCCACGCCGATCCCGTGGCGGCGTCGACCAGCGAGTGCGACCGCCCGTTGTACATCGTGCCGTCCCAGAACATGTGGCACGGCGAGTCGATGTGGGTGAGGGTGTTGCCGTGGAAGGTGATGCCGAGCCGCTCGGACGAAAATCCCCAGCGCCGGTCGGCATGGAATGCGGGCGGCATGTTCTCGGCACCCGGCATGTCGGCGGCGCACGGGCACGTCGTCGTCGACCGCTCCATGTCTTCCGGTACGGCGACCTCCCATGCGCACGACACGCTCCTGCCGTGGCGCACGGCCCGCGCCGCCGCCAGCCGGACGTCGTCGGTGATGTGGTTCAGAGTGCCGAGCTCGTCGTCGTCACCCCACCGTCCCCAGTTCGACAGCGTGTCGAAGTACCCGAGCACGTC
>NZ_SMKO01000435.1 GCF_004348685.1 Nonomuraea deserti
CGCCGACACAACCCCGGACTGACCCGACAACCCCGACACAACCCCGGACTGACCCGACAACCCCGACACAACCCCGGACTGACCCGACCACTCCGGTACGACGTCGGGCTGCGCCGGTGATTCCGGGGCGACGCCGGCCGGGCCGGGTGGCTGGGGCGGTGGGACGGTGCCGTGGCGGGCGGCGACCAGGGCCCGCAGCGGCGCGGCGCCCGGGTAGAAGGTGAGGTCGGCGTCGATCGTGGTGCCCGTGACCAGGGAGGCGTCGAGCGACTGACCCTGAGGGGCGAACGAGAGGACCAGCGCGGGCCGCCCCGTACGCCGGCCGCGCAACCAGACCTTGCGTGCCGTCAGCCGATCCTGCACCTCGTCACGTCTGCCGAGAACGTCCCAGTGATCCCGCACGGCGGGTCTCGCCAGCACCTCCTCCTTGGTGACGGGGAACCCGGTGCGGATCAGCACGGTCTGCCCCAGCGCCGGGGGCAGCTCGGCCCGCCGCCGGTAGGCGACGGCCAGCAGGTTGAGCAGCGCGTATTCCTCCAGGAGCCGCCCCGGCCAGCCCTCCCCGGAGCGGACCCGGGCCAGCCTGGAGACCATGCCCGCCACTCCGGGCGCCTGGGCGTCGATGAGCCGCTTGGCCAGACCCTCCCAGTCGTGCTCCGCGGCCCCCGCCAGACCCTGCCGCATCTGGTCGGCCAGCCACCGCTCCAGCTCCGCCAGCCCCGACGCAACCCGTCCATGGCGTACGGACTCCCCACCCGCGACACCATGGCGTACGGC
>NZ_SMKO01000436.1 GCF_004348685.1 Nonomuraea deserti
CTGCACGATGTCCTCGGCGTCGCCCACGGACCCGGTCATCCCGTAGGCGATGGAGAACAACAACGGCCGGTAACCGACAGCGTCTTCCTCATCCGTTGACACCGGCATGGAATCCTTCTCAACTCGCATTGGCCTGGTGGGAGCTATCTGGCTGCCCGCTGGAAGATGACCGGCGTCCAGCCGATCTGCCGCAGCCGCAGAGCTGCCGCGATCCCGTTGATGCCCAGCCCGACCACCAGAACCAGGCGATCACCGTTGTTGGTTACGTCCATGAACCTTCTCTTCATTGGGGCTGCGTGTCCAAAAGGCCGTTGCCGGTCCCGCACTGATGCGAGATGTTCCGGTTGTAGATCACTTCCGCCATGGTTCGTACGGTCCTGACCATGATGGTGAACGGGGGCGACGTCGA
Organism: Nonomuraea deserti; assembly: GCF_004348685.1. Taxonomy (GTDB): domain Bacteria; phylum Actinomycetota; class Actinomycetes; order Streptosporangiales; family Streptosporangiaceae; genus Nonomuraea; species Nonomuraea deserti. The sequence continues at coordinate 410 of NZ_SMKO01000436.1, forward strand.
CTCGGATGCTCTCCGAGGGCCGGCCGGTGCGTGGATCCCGCACATCGGCCAGAACGGATCTGATCCAGTATCGCCCTCTGACTGACGCCCGCCGATGTGCCGGTCGCTCGGCTCCGGCCGGCGGAGGCCGGTGACCATTCGGCTGCCTTGCGGTCATCCCCACGACGTCCTCGTCCACGATGTCGACGTTCAGCCCTCGCTGCACCCCGGTCAGCCGATGAAGGACTCGGGACCGAAGCGGCCCCACGCCACGAAGGCGGCCAGGGCGAGATAGAGCAGGTTCCCCGCGGCCGGCATGACCTCGCCACGGCGCAGGTGCGTGACCATCGCGCCGATCATGAGCACCACCACACCGACCG
>NZ_SMKO01000437.1 GCF_004348685.1 Nonomuraea deserti
CACAACTCCCCCGCCACCCAGTCCGGACAGTCCCGGCCCCGGCCGTCCACCACCCGATACCGCTGATTACGCAACGGGAACCCGTACGGGACCGACGTCCAATGCGCCGCCACCCGATCGACCACCAACGCGTTCGACCAGATCGCCGCCTCCGTCGCACCCCCCAACGCCACCAACCGGCACCGCCCCCCACTCTGCGCCGCAAGCCGCGCCTGCAGATCCAGCCCCACCCAGTCACCCGACACCAGCGCCAGACGAAGGCGGGAGGGCGCCTGCTCGACCGTCGTCAGCAGCATGTCGAGAAGGGTCGGCACCGTGTTCCACAGGGTCACGCCATGGGTCTCGCACAGGCGGGCCCACGCCTGCGCGTCCCGCCGCTCGCCCTCCTCGGGCAACACGAGCGCGCCGCCGACCGACAGCAGGCCGAAGATGTCGTACACCGACAGGTCGAAGTCCAGCGCCGACACCGCCAGCACCCGATCCCCCGCACCCACACCGAACCGCTCATTCACCTCCACGACCGTGTTCAACGCCGCCCGATGCGAGACCTCCACACCCTTCGGCTCACCCGTCGACCCCGACGTGAAAATCACATACGCCGACACATCCGGCGACACCACCACCGGACCAGAAAGCCGCTCCCCCCGCGACACCCCAGTCAACACATGACACACACCCGCCCGCGCCAAAATCCGCTCCCGACGCGCCACCGGCTGATCCACCCCCACCGGCACATACACCCCACCAGCAGCCAACACCCCCAACAC
>NZ_SMKO01000438.1 GCF_004348685.1 Nonomuraea deserti
GACGTGATCTACGGGACGAAGAAGATCGATGTCGCGGGCCGGTCGGTGAACGTGTCCTGCTCGGGTGACGCGGCGGACGGTGAGCCGGTCATCGTGCTGATGCACGGTGGTGGCGACAAGCTGGACAGGTTGGCCGCCCTGCAGAAGACGTTGAGCGGGAACCACCGGGTCTGCTCCTACGACCGGCTCGGCGCGGGCGGCAGCGACCAGCCGCAGGGCCCTCAGGACTTCGCGAGCACCGGCAAGATCCTGACCGGGGTGCTCGACCGGATCGCCGGTGACCGTCCGGTCGTGCTGGCCGGGCACTCGCTGGGCGGGCTGATCGCCGCCCGATACGCCCCCGACCACCAGGACCGCGTCAAGGGACTGGTGCTGATGGACGCCACCCCGTCCACCATGGCCGGTGACATCGCCAAGGTCATCCCGGCCTCGGCCAAGGGCCCGGCCGCCGGGGTACGCGCGCAGAACCTGGCGATCTTCAAGGGACAGAACCCGGAGAAGCTCGTCATCACCGACGGCAAGGTCCGCTCCGCCGGGGACATCCCGGTCGAGGTCATCGCGCACGGCCGGCCGTACCTGGCGGCCGTCCCCACCTACGGGCCGCGCCTGGAGAAGGCGTGGGCCGCGGGCCAGCGCAAGTGGCTCGCCATCTCCAGCGCCGGCAAACTGAGCACCGCCGCCAGGAGCGGGCACTACATCTACGAGGACCAGCCCGATGCCGCCGTCAAGGCCATCCAGCGCGTCACC